>JBNKOT010000377.1:0-62800 GCA_050294855.1 Draconibacterium sp.
TATGAATTTCACTTATAAATACCGATTTTCTGCGTCATATTTGCTTACCATAGCCCGCTATGCTTTCGCAAACAGTCCTTGAAACTCAATATTTATACGCGATTTGAGCCATTAATTTTATATCGAACTCAGGTTATTAAGGTGTCGAAAGGTGGAGTTGATTTGTTCAAGTCCTTTAATTTGAATACAAGGCGTACTCCGGTAGCTATTAAAAATGCCAGTTTCTTTTTCGTTAAAACAAAAGAATTCCCCGAAACATAGCCTCGGGGAATTCTTTTATTCTCCTCTGAAATTCAGCGGAGCACTCGGTACAACGAGATAATTTTTTACCAGAAATAAATATAGAATACCACTGTAATTCCAATAATTATCGCTGAATGAATTATATCCCAGTGATTCCAACTCTTCCGTGTAATTGCTTTTTGTTCAGAAGTGGCTGACTGAAATGTTAAACCAACAAGCTGTTCTGCCGTTGCTGATGTTGTGAAACGGCTAACCACCATAACCACAATCATACTGAAAACCAACATCCCACCACTAAAAAACAGCCAGTTTACATCGTAGAAAAGTGTATAGAATAGATTATTCACTCCGGTTTCTGCTGCCCATAATTTCACATCCGTATAACCGGCGCTTCCGGCTAGTGAAGTATACAATACCTTCGCTCCCAAGCGTAATATACCTACAATAAATCCGGAAATCATACCCCACATACCTCCTTTGGGTGTTGGTCGTGTAGATATAATCCCCAACAAGAAAGCTGCGGCAATACCGGGTGCCAATACCGACTGTACATCCTGTAAATAGGTATATAAAACATCGCCAATACTACGCATTACCGGAATCCATAAAATACCTAAAATTACAATAACAATGGTCGCTGTACGACCAACACGCAACAACCGTTTTTCGGTTGCAGTAGGGCGGAATTTTTTATAGAAATCGATGGTAAATAACATCGCCGAAGAGTTAAAAAGTGAAGCTAACGAACTCATTAGAGCCGCCAAAATACCGCACACAACAAGTCCTTTTACACCCGCTGGCAGTAGCTTTGCAACCATGGTAGGGAAAGCAGCATCGGCGTTGGGTAATCCGTTTTCGAGCATGGGTAAAAAGTTTCCTGTTTTTTGATGTAAGGCAAAAGCAATCATTCCTGGAATCATAAATAAAAACACCGGGGTAAGTTTTAAGTAGGCACCAAAGATGGTTCCCCGACGAGCCTGTGTTTCGTTTTTACCTGAAAGAACACGCTGTACGATAAACTGATCGGTACACCAATACCAGAAACCAATTACTGCAGAGCCAATAAATACACCCAGCCAAGGAAAATCTGCGTCGCGGTTACTGCGAATCAAATTAACCATAGTGTCTCCATGTTCGTTTACAGGGACTGCACTTGTTAGACGTATCATTTCGTCCCATCCGCCTAATTCTTTTAATCCAAGCACCAAGATTATTATTGAACCCAATAAAAGAATTGGCGTTTGAAGAACCGAAGTATATAAAACCGATTTCATACCGCCAATAACTGTGTATAATGCGGTAAGAAGTACCAGCCCAATTGCTGAAATCCAGAAGAAATCGATTCCCCACATGGTTTCAATTCCAAACACTTGTTGAAATACCAAACCTCCGGCGTAAACCGTAACAGCTACCTTGGTTAATACATAACTTACCAATGAGATTACAGAAAGTATGGAACGGGATTCTTTGTTGTAACGACGTTCCAAAAACTCGGGCATGGTGGTTACCATACTACGCGAATAGAAAGGAACAAATACCCAACCCAAAATAAGGATCATCCAACCCTGGATTTCCCAATGTGCCATCGCCATTCCGCTCGAAGCACCGGCTCCGGCCAAGCCAATTAAATGTTCCGATCCAATGTTTGATGCAAAAATAGAAGCGCCTATGGCAATCCAGGATGCATCCCGGCCTGCTAAAAAGTAGTCGCCTGAACTGTTTTGTTTTTGAAGGAAAACCCAAACGATTATTCCAATTAGTAGTAAGGCAAAAATTCCGATTACTATCCAGTCTAAAGTGTTCATTAGTTTTAGTTTTTATAATTATAGATTAAATTTAGTATATTTTAATTCTTTAAAAATTTTACTCTTGCAATATTAATAGGTTTTGTTGAATTTAAAAGTTTTATTATTTCTTTTGGAGCCAGAGCATAATCATATAATCCAAACGATGCCATAAATCCGGAATAATGCTCTCCAATATCGGAAGCCCCAATTCTGATTTTTGCTTTTTTAATTGATGTTGATAACAACATGTTTTGCGCATTGTCCAATTTCCCATTAACGTAAACCTTTTCAACCACACCATCAAAAGTTACAACAATATGATGCCATTTATTTGCCTCCGGAATTTGTTTAAACGGCAGATCGAAATGAGCATCTAAATGTGCTTCTGCTCCGTGGTTGCTACTGTTGTAATGTACCCACGTTCCCCGGCAGGCATAAATCTTACCATCGTCGCCCTCAATAATGTCGGGTGCCCAAAAATTCCTTAATTCAACTGTATTCAACGAAGGAATTTCCATGATGTAATTGTACCAGTTTTTTAAATCGGAACTGTACCAAACGGTTGGCGCTCCTGATGCCAGCATTTCATTATCGGTAGTGGAATAAATGTAATAGATGTCGCCAAACTTTTTAATAGTGGGGTCGGCAAACCAGCCGGGTATAATTGGGTTGCTCAAATTCTCAAGCATCTCAACTTTCTCCTGCTTCGCATAAGAATTCAGAAAAATAATTCCAATTAAAAATAAACTGTAAATTCCTTTCATATTTTTCTTCTTCTCATCGCAGAATTTTCATGCACAATCTTAGAAACCGTATTTTAAAGTATTCTAATTAATAATTTTTCCTTTTATCATGGTGAGTGAATGAGCCGGAAAATCATAGGTAAAAGTACCGGCTTTTTTAACTTTAAGAGTCGCTTTCTTTTCTGTTTTTACATTCGTTTTTCCAAAATCGTTTTCGGCTTTTATGTCTGGTCCATTCACTTCGTAAGCTTCAAAGTCGCCATCGAACAGTCCTTGTTGCGAAATCAGGTCGGTCGTAATTGCTTTATCTTTGTGTCGGTTAATTACGGTAATCACAACTTCTCCATCGTTATATGCGGCAGATACATCAAGAAAAGGAACATCTTTTTGTCGGGTGGTCTGTTCTGCAAGTCCGAGGTAAAACTCGTCGGTATCGTAGGTTTCACAATCCACATAAACATCGAGAGCTGTTCCAAACATGTTGTTGGCAAAAAGTTGTAACGGGTAATAAATGGTTTGCAAAAACATCTCGTTTTTTTCACTAAAAATAGGGGCAATTACATTTACCAGTTGCGCCATATTGGCCATTTTTACGATATCAGCATTTCGGATAAAAGCATTTAAAAAACCTCCGATTACCAGAGCATCTTCAAGGTTGTAGCGTTCTTCGAGGGCGCGCTCGCCCGACATGGTTTCTGTCTGGCGCCAGCGGTACCAAATGTTATATTCGTCCCAGGCAATGTAAATCGGGTCGCGATTTCCACGGTCTGCTTTTTCCATTTCACGGTCGATCATTCCTTTCACCACTCTGGTTCGTTCTTCAAGCACTAATGGAGACGATACAAAATTGTAATAATTGTCCTGATGGTTTCCAACATACATATGCAAAGCAATGTAATCGACCACATCTTTTAGTTCAGACAGCACTTTTGCATTCCATTCGTGAGGGTCGTTATCGGGTCTGAAATTTGACGCCCCGGCAGCAACAAGTTTAATGGTCGGGTCGGTTAAACGCATCAATTTAGCGGCTTCGCGCGCTTTTTTACTGTAATCTTCGGCATTTAAATGTCCCATCTGCCAGAATCCGTCCATCTCGTTTCCCAGACTCCAGTATTTAATGTTGTGCGGTTCTGAATATCCGTGTTTTTTACGTAACTCGGCATAATACGGACCTTCTTTTACATTGCAATATTCCACCCATTGTTGTGCTTCTTCGATGGTTCCTGTGCCTAAATTCACTGCAAAATACGGTTCGGTTCCCATACGGCGGGCATAATCGATAAATTCGTTCGTGCCAAATTGGTTCGTTTCCAGTCGGGCCCAGGCAAGTTCCATTCTTGCCGGACGTTCGCTTTTGGGACCAACACCATCTTTCCAATGGTAATTCGACACAAAATTTCCACCCGGATAACGGGTCAATGGAATATTCAGTCCTTTTACTGCTTCCAACACATCCAAACGGATTCCGTCTTCATCGGAAAGCGGAGAGTCAGGATCGTAAATTCCACCGTAAACACAGCGTCCCAGGTGTTCTACAAAGTTTCCATAAAGGTTCTCATTCACCTCGCCAATCTGACGATCAATATCGATTTTAATTCTCGCGTTTTGTGCCTCGATGTTGCCAGCCGTGAAAAGCCCAAGAGCAAGCACAAGTAATTTTAATATGTAAGTCATGTTATTATATTTTATATTAATTTTCGGCTACTACGGGCCATCCGTTTTTATCCCAGTTTAATTTTTTAATAAGCAGTTTTGGCCTGCCTTCTTCTGCGGCGGCATACCCGTGAAAAACCAGGTAATCGATTCCATCAAAAGTGTAGGTAGAATTATGTCCAACGCCGTACCAGTCTTTGTCGCCCTGCAACACTATTGTTCCGCCACCTCTGGCCATCGAATTTCCTTCTTTATCGATGTACGGACCCGGAATTTTTTCCGAACGACCAACGATCATTTTATAGGTGCTGTTCACTCCTTTGCAGCAATAATCGATAGAAGCAAAGAGGTAATAGTATTTATCCTTTTTAAAAATAAAGGGCGCCTCGATTGCATTTCCTCCGGCATCTTTAGGATTTTCGTCGATGGACGGAGGATTGGGCGCATCGGAAGATTCTTTTCTTGATGCAATGGTTGGAATCGCATCCATATCTTCTGCCGGTGCGGTGGCATCCGGGTTCATTTTTACCAGTTTTAAACCATCCCAAAACGAACCCCAGGTGAGGTAAGGTGTACCGTCGTCGGCCACAATCAGGTTGGGATCGATGGCATTCCAGTTGGTTTTTCCGGGGAAAGATTGAATTACTTTTCCATGATCCACCCATTCAAAATCCGGATCATTCGGATCGAGCGTTTTGTTAGTCGCTAGTCCGATACACGAAGTATTTTTTCCAAACGACGAAACAGAATAATACAAATAGTACTTTCCATTGTAAAACGAAATGTCGGGTGCCCAAATATGACCTCGAAAACCTTTTACGGCCTCGGTAGCCCAATTGGGAGCTTCCGAAAAAACAGGTTTTTCGCGGTTCCAGTTTTTCATGTCGGTCGACGACCAAACTGCGATTCCGCGGCCTGTACAAAAAAGATAATAGGTGTCGTTAAGTTTTGCCATAACCGGATCGTGTACCGATATGCTCTGGGCATTTGATACCCCTGCAAATAGAAACAGGATTAGAATTATATTTACGATTATTTTCATTGGTTTCTTCATTTGATTTTTTTAAAGGTTTAGCAAACTTTCCAGGAAACTTTATAAAAATCAAAATAATTCAAACAGATGTTTTATTCTAAATGCGAGTAACTGACAAACTCCCGTTTTTGCGTTTATTATTTAGATCCAGTCTTTTAGTTTTAAGTAACAATATAATCATCATAAAGTTAACGACTTAGAGTCGCCGGTTAAATCAATTGCAAGATGGTATTTTTAAGCAGAAAAGAAGGACTGAATTCAGGATATTACTGTCACAAATTCGTCGGAGGAATAAAAAATGAACGATAAAAAGCAGCGAATTTCTATTTCTTTTTAAGTTTTTGAAGGTATTCACTTGGATTCATCCCAAATTCTTCCTTAAAACATTGCCGGAAATAACTGCTGCTGTTGATACCAATCCGGTACATGATTTCCGAAATATTGTACTGTCCGGTAATTAAAAGTTGTTCTGCAAAGTTGATCCTAACTTTTCTGATAAATACATTGGCAGTTAAATTGGTCAGTGCTTTAATTTTTCGGTAAAGCGTTGAATGACTCATGTTTAATTGTGCCGCAACGTACGAGATATTCATCTCTTCGTCTTCCAGATTTGCTTTGATAACATCCTTTAAATTTTTGAGAAATTCTTTGTCTAATTCGCCTAACGATTCATTTAAAAGTTCTTGTTTTTGTTTAAATCGTGATGAATCAGTCAAAGCAAATTTCTTGCGTGCATCGATAATATTTTTTAATCTGCTTTTTAATACATTACTGCTGAATGGTTTTGTAAGATAAGAATCGGCTCCCACATCGTATCCAACTTTTTGATCGTATGTTGAGCCTTTTGCGGTTAGAAGAACCACCGGAATATGGCTGGTGCCAACATCATTTTTTATGCATCTACACATTTCAATGCCGTCCATAACCGGCATCGTAATATCGCTGATAATGATATCAGGAATTTCTTTAATGGCAATTTCAAAACCAATTTTACCGTTTTCTGCTCCTAAAACACGGTAGTGGGGGCGAAGCGTTTGCATTAAAAAGCTACGTAAATCGAAGTTGTCTTCCACAATTAAAAGGATGGGTTTCGAACTGTCGTCGATTATTTCATCCTCGTTTTCGTTATCAGAATCTTTAATAACAATAAGCTCCTTAAGCACATTTATACGGTCGTCGATGTTAATGTCGGTTGGGACTTTGGTTTGATTTATTTCTTCGGTACTAAAACGGCTTTCTGTAAACGGAATACAAACGGTGAACGAACTGCCTTTTCCGGATTCGCTTTCAGCGTGGATTTCGCCATGCAGGGCCTGAACAATTTCGTACGTTAATGCCAGTCCAATTCCGGAACTGGTAAAGTTGGTTTCGCTGTTAGTTTGTTCTGCTTTGTAAAAACGATCGAAAATGTGTGGTAAATGTTCTTTTGCAATTCCCGATCCCGAGTCTTGAATGCAAATGGAAACAAATGGCGCCGGGATACAATTTTTTTCCTCGCTTTGTACAAACTCTATTATCATTTTAATACTACCCGAAACCGGTGTGTTTTTAAAGGCATTCGATAAAAGGTTGTAGAAAACATCCTCAATTTTTTCGGCATCGAACCAGGTTTCTTCGTTATTTTCTTCGGCTATAAACTGGTAATCGATATGTTGGTGTTCGGCAAGTTCTTTAAACGATTCGAATATTCCACCAAGATATTGCAGCATATTTCCTTTGCTGACATTCAGTTTCAGTTTGCCGTTTTCAATCCGTCTGAAATATAACAATTGGTTGATTAAGTGCAGTAAGCGTTGTGCATTTCGGTTAATAATGCGAATGGTGTTTTTTGCATTCTTATCGAGTTTTATATTTTGCATTAGCTGTTCGAGTGGGTCGATAATTAAGGTAAGCGGCGTGCGGAATTCGTGTGAAATATTGGTAAAAAACTGCAAGCGATGCTGGTTAACCAGTTTTACTTTTTCGTTTAATTCAATTACCTCGTCGCGTTGTTTGGCAATTTTTATGTTTTGATTTTCCAGCTCTTGTTTCTGTTCTTCGATTCGATGGGTTCGTTCGCGAATTTGTTGCTCAAGTTTCCGTTTTTGTTCTTTCAGAAAAGTAGTGCGCGAACGGATGTACAACATTACCATTGCAATAACGAAGAACACTGCCAGCACTTGTACCCACGTGGTTTTCCAGAACGGCGGTTTTACATTAATAATTAATGTGGTTGGCGTTTCGTTCCAAACACCGTCGCTATTGGCAGCTTTCACTTTAAAAATATATTCGCCACCCGATAAATTTGTATAGTTGGCAAAACGCCGGCTTGCAGGAACTTCGACCCAGCTTTGGTCGACGCCTTCCATTTTGTACGAATACTTAATTTTATTTGGAAGGAAATAATCTAAAGCAGAAAATTCGATTGAAAACACGGCATCTTTAAACGATAATTTTATTTCGTTTGTTTCGTCGATGGGTTGTTTAAGAATTACTTTTGAATGGTATTTATCGCCGACTTTAACCGGATTGTTAAAAATCGAAAATTCGGTAAAAACAACATGTGGGGTAATTGGGTACGATTCGATTTGTTCGGGCGAAAAATAGTTCAGACCTTCAATTCCGCCAAAATATAGATTATTGTTTTCGTCGGAAAAAGAGGCCGACCAATAAAACTGGTCGCTGAGCAAACCATCGCTGGTATAAAAATTTTGAAATTCTTGGGTTTGGGGATTAAATTTTGAGAGGCCTTTATCGGTGCTTATCCACAAATTTCCCTGCAAATCTTCTTCGATAGTGTAGGCAACATTATTACACAATCCTTGTTCTTCGGTATAATTTATAAAATAACCTTCTCCTCCGTTTTCAACAAATTTACAAATGCCGTTTCCATAGGTTCCAAACCAGAGATCTCCGTTTTTTGTTTCTTGAATTGAGATTACATAATTCCCCGGCAAGGAAACAGAGTCGGTGCTTCTATTCAGGAATTTATCGAATTTTATTGAACCGGATTCAAGGGATAATTCAAGTAAATCTTTTAACGAAAATCGAAATAAACCATTTCTTGTACCCATCCAAACACGTTGTTTTTGGTCGGTGAGTAAACACCCAACTTCAACAGCATTTTCGAGATTCATTTTATTGTGAACATGCAAAAACGAATTCCTGGCAGGCGTAAAAATATCCAGGCCATTATTGGTTCCGACTAATATTTTTGTTTTATCCAATTCTTCGAAACACGATATAAAATTGTTACATAAACTTGCCGGATCAGGCGTATTATAAAAAATCCGGAATTGGTTTTTATTTTCCGAAAGCGAAAGATTAATTCCTCCTCCCCAGGTTCCAATCCACAGGTTTTTGTTACTATCTCTAAAAATGGACGAGATAAAATCGTTGTTGATGCTCGTGTTGTTTCCCGGGTCAAATTCAAACCGAATATTTTTCTCTTCGTTGATGCTGTGTTTATTCAGGCCGCCGCCCGCCGTTCCAATCCATAAAATATCACCCTCTTTGTAGATCGAGTTTATGGTATTGTTGCTGATTGTGTTGTTGTTACTCGGTTCGTGAACGATCGAATAAAAAGGTTTCTGAAAGGTGTTATAATAATTTATTCCGCCTTTTTCGGTACCAATCCAAATGTTGCCAATATCGTCGGCGTACAATGAATTAACAAATGGGCTGTTGAGGTATTTTGTTGTTTCTGATTCGTCGGAAAGGTGCCAAAATTTTTTTTCAGCATAATTGAAATAATTTAAACCTCCCAGTGTTCCAATAATTACATTTCCATTGTTGTCTTCAATAATATCGTTAACCGTAAAATGGTTTAAATCGGAATCCACATTGTTATCGGCGCCAAAATAAGTGCTTTGCAGGTTCTTTGTCTCAAATAAAAAAAGCCCGTTGATCATCGTGCCAGCCCAAATATTGCCTTTCGAATCTTGAAAAAGCTTCGAAATATTCTGATTTAAAAGACTTTTCTCGAGTTGTTCCCACTGCGGCTTTGTTTCGTCTCCGCTTAAATTAACAGCCACCGCACCGTTGTTTGTTCCAATCAGAATATGAGAGTCGTTTAGCAGAAGCAGACTATTAATGTTCAGGTTCAGGAGTAAATCGGTGAAAACTTTAGTGCTCGTTATCTCGTCATTTTCATTGTAACTTAATTTCCAAAGTCCGTTTTCTTTGGTTGCCACCCATAAATTTCCTTCATCATCTTTAATAATATGGGTGATGGAAAAGTTGGCAACATTTTCGTTGAGCAAAATGTTACTGATAAACTGTTGATTTTGGTAATCGAAATACACCAGCCCTTTGTCGGTGCCAATCCATAAGTTTCCTGAATTATCTTCGCAAAGTGTTTGAACGAAATTGCTGGGCAGCGAAACTAAATCTTGATTTCGCTGAAAAGTTTTAAAAGAATATCCGTCATAGCGGCAAACTCCGTTCCAGGTTCCAAACCACATAAAACCCCGGCTGTCCTTTAAAATACAATCTATCGTATTTTGTGGCAAGCCATTGTTTGTGGTAATGTAATTGAGTCTTATTTGTTTTGGATTTGTTTCCGGATTAAAAGCATAAACAACACCACCAATCGCAAGAAGCGATAGGATTACAAGCGTATTTTTTAATACATTAATTATCGTGGTTGTTCGTTGCATACTAGGTATGCAAATTTATGTAATAAAAGTTCTTGACAAAATTGGAGTGGATTCTTTAAGGATGCTTCATTTTCTGAAAAATGCAGAAGTAACTTCCTGATTTAATTCTCTTTTAGTTTCTGTAGGTATTCACTCGGGTTCATTCCAAATTCTTCTTTAAAACATTGCCGGAAATAACTGCTGCTGTTGATCCCGATTCGATACATAATTTCTGAAATATTGTATTGGCCGGTTATTAAAAGTTGTTCTGCAAAATTGATCCGAACTTTTCTGATAAATTCATTCGCCGTTAAGTTGGTTAATGCTTTAATTTTTCGGTAAAGCGTTGAATGGCTCATGTTTAATTGTGCTGCGATATACGAAATATTCATTTCTTCATCTTCCAGATTTTCTTCGATTACGGTACTGAGTTTTTTAAGAAATTCTTTGTCTAATTCACCGATTGATTCATTCAGTAAAAGTTGTTTGTCTTTAAATTCGGAAGAGTTGGCCAGCGAATATTTTTTACGTGCATCGAAAATATTTTTCAAGCGGCTTTTTAATAAATTGCTGCTAAATGGTTTTGTCAGGAAAGAATCGGCACCGGCGTCGTATCCTAATTTCTGATCGTGTGCGGTATTTCGAGCAGTTAACAACACCACCGGAATATGACTGGTTCTTACATCCTGTTTCATCAGTTTACACATTTCAATACCATCGATTATCGGCATCATAATATCGCTGATTACAATATCGGGTATTTCTTTACTTGCTATATCGAAACCAATTTTGCCGTTTTCTGCCGTTATAATTGTAAAGGTATCGCTTAACGAATCCTGAATGTATTCAATAATTTCCTGATTATCGTCTACCACTAAAATTACATTTTTTGAATTTTCTTCGGTTTCTTCAATCTGAATCTCCTCCGGAACATAATGAACTGCATCGGGATAACTGTTGTTCGTTAACAGTTTTACTTTAAAAACGGTTCCTTCATTCAGTCCACTTTCAACTTCAATTTCGGCCTCGTGTAAATCGACCATATTTTTTACCAGTGCCAAACCAATTCCTGTTCCTTTTATCGGATGTGTGGCATGTTTAGCCTGAAAATATCTTTCAAAAATACGTGGCAAATCCTTTTCCGAAATTCCATAACCAGTATCCGAAACTGTGATTTCCGTGACGTCAACCGTTTCATCCAGATAATTTTTTATTTCGAGTTTAATCGAACCTTCTTTGGTATATTTAAAGGCATTCGAAAGAAGATTGTCGACAATAACGGTGATTACATCCGGATCGAAAAACATTTCAATTTTTTGATTCGGATTTTCTAACTTGAAATCGATGCTTTTGTTTTGATTCAGATCTTTGTATTTTTCCCCGATTTCGTAAACGTATTTGGCCACATCGTCTTTGATCACACTGAGTTTGCGACTTTTGTTTTCCGACTTTCTGAATTCAAGGATTTGATTCACTGATTGAAGCAAGCGATTGGCGACTCGCTGAATCATAAACAGTCGTTTCTTTTGCTCCGGTTTTAACGAATTTTCTGCGATCAAATCTTCCAAAGGACCTAAAATCAAGGTCATTGGAGTCCGTAATTCATGCGTAATGTTAGTAAAGAATTTTAGTTTTTCTTCATTTAAATCATGTTCTTGTTGACGTTGCTTTTTTTCCAAAAGCAGGTCGCTTTCAACTTTTAATTTATTCGTAAAGAAGCGAAGAATGTAAATTATGAGGATGACTGAAATGGAAAAATAAATCAATTTCATCCACCAGGTGAGCCATATCGGAGGCTCAATTCTGATGGTCAAAGCTGAAACTTGTTCCGACCATTCGTTGTTTTGAATTCTTGTTTTCAGGTTAAAAATATAACTACCGGGTTTTAGGTTTCGGAAAGTAACTTCGTTTCCGGTATTCGCCAAAAACCATCCTTTATCGAGTCCTTCCATTTGGTAGATAAACTCCATTTTATTCGAAAGCGAATAATCGAGCACATTAAAATTGATCTGGAATGAATTCTGAAAATGTTTCAATTCAATTTTATTGTGAAAGGGGATATCGGTAAACTGGTTTAAATAATTCCGGTTGTTAGCGACCAGGAATCCGGTAAAAGCAGGCTTTGGTGTAATAGTGGTTGCCTGTTCCATAATTTCGTTAAACAGGGTTATTCCATTTTGTGATCCTAAATAGATTTTGCCATCCACAGTTTTTCCCACCGAACCGTTAAGGTAATCGCCCAATGCAATGTTATCGGTAGCATCGAAATTGCTGATGTGCATGGTATTCAGGTCGATGTAACTAATTGCGTTTGTTGTGCTTAGCCAAATGTTGTCGGCAGATTTACCTTCGATAATTGCCCGAACAGAAGTTTCCGCCAAACCGGAATTTTTGCCAATTCGAACTACTTCGTTATTGGTATAATCTTTAAATAAAAAAAGGTCGTTCTGGCTTCCAACCCACATTCTGTTTCGGGAGTCTTTGTAAATTGAGTTTATCGAATAAAAAGCAAAACTCCTTCCAATGTCGTAAAGCAATCTGAAATTTTTGTCGTATACGCAAAGTCCTCCACCAAGTGCTCCAACCCAGATATTTCCATTTCCGTCTTCGGCAACTGTCCTCACATTATCGTCCATCAACTCCGAGTTTTGGGTGGTAAAAACCTTTGGTGTTTTGCTTTGCAGATTATAAACGTACAAACCGATATCCGTGCAAAACCACAGGTTTTTTTCCGAATCTTCGAAGAATTTATAGATTGGAATGTTGTTTAAATTTTCGAAGCCGGTGATTTGGTGATAACTTTTTGTTTGCTGATTGTACTGAAATATTCGGCCATCATCAGATCCTATCCAAATGTTATCTTCGTGATCTTTATAAATGCATAAAACATTTAGTGGTTTCGGATCGTTGCCGATGGTTTTAAATTCATCTATTTTTATGTCGTTTTGGTAAATACAAATTCCACCCGATCCGTTTGCAACCCAAATGTTGTTTTTATGATCGACACACATTCCGGGCACCGAATTTGCATTGAGACTGTTTGTATTTCCAATCAGTGGCAGGTATTCTATTGTATTAAAAAACGGCTCTTTTTCGGGAATAAAATTCAGGCCTCCTCCATATCCGCCAACCCAAATATTTCCAAACGAATCCTGAAAAACAATTTGTGCCGATGAACTCGATAATCCGGCAGAAGTAACGGCTTCAGGAACCGATTTAAAGGGAATTGTTAGTGGATCTATTTTGTCAGATAAATCGTTCATGTTTAAAATGTTAACACCTCCTCCTTCAGTTCCGATCCATATTTCTGAACTTTTTGTCTCAATAATACTCTCGATGAAATTATGGGATAATGAATTTGGGTTTTCCGGGCTATGTTTGAAATTTGTAAAACGTTGAGTTTCCGGATCAAAAAGTGCTAATCCGTTTCGTGTTCCCACCCAAATACGTTTTTGAGAATCTTTAAAAATGCAGGTAACCGTGTTGTCGGGTAGCGAGTTGGGATCATCTTCACGGTGTTTAAAGTTAAGCGCTGTTTTTTTGTTGAGATCGATAATACTTAAACCGTCGGTAACATGTCCGACGTATATTTGGCTTTCCGTATCGGGCATCACGTACCAGTTAAAATTCGATACTAATCCTTTTATATTGGATTTGTTGTAGTGGGTAAATTGTCCGGTCTTTTTATCAAAAAAATCGATGCCCGCCATGTATGTTGCAAGCCATAAATTCCCTTTTCCGTCTCCGGTGATGTGGGTAACTCCGTTGGCCGCTATACTGTTGTTGTTCTGATCTCTAAAATCGTGTTCGTAGTGCGTGAAAATTCGCGTTTTGTAATTGTAAGCATCGACACCATTTTTTTCGGTGGCAATCCAAACAATATCATTAAACCGATCGGCATAAACACAATTTAAAACATTGCTGCAAATCGAATTTTCGTTGGTATCCGATTTTCGGAAGATGGTAAAAGAATTGGTATCGAACCGATTTAATCCATCTTTGGTCGCAATCCAAATAAATCCATCCCGGTCTTGTGTAATGCTGATTACGTTATTATTTGACAAGCCACTTTCAATACCAATCTTTTCGATTTTAATTGCTTTTGCGGGAATCGAAAATCCTACGATAAAAAAGAAAAGCGGAATTATATATTTAATCATTTGCATGTAAACTGTTTTTCCTCCGAATATTTTCAACTGTAAATCTAAGGAAAAACTTGATATAGATTTTTATTGAAATAGGTTGTATTCCTTATGTTGACTGATTTCTGACAGGCGAATGACGATTCTGTGCGTTTTAAATAAACCTGATCTGATTAAATTTATGCAAATCTAATTTTGCCCTGGAGAAAAATCAAACCCATATCTTGAAAATACTTAAATACTTGAGATAGAATTATTTAAACCGCAGGAGATGTGCTGACATCAAGTTTAAGTTGGATTTTGTAAGCAAAATAAATTCTGTCGTTTGAAAGAATAAGTTACCGAAAGTGCACGAATGTTGGATCGAATAAAAATATTAATTTTCCTGTTGATTATTCCTGTAATAGTTGATTGTAACCGGAAACCTGACAATAGTGTTAGAAAACAATTGTTCGATCTGAACTGGAAATTTACTCTGGAAAATAATCAATTGGCTTATCAGGTTGATTTTAACGACCGTTCGTGGAGAAACATCGATCTTCCGCATGATTGGAGTCTGGATGCGGATCTGTTAAAATTGTCCTCCGAAAACCCGGGGGATTCAATCTCGTGCTGGTACCGGAAACATTTTATCATTCCCGAAAATTGGAATAGTAAAAATATCCAAATCGATTTTGAAGGATTAAACGATAATTATAAAATTTATGTGAATGGAATCCCGGTCGATGGTGCGGTTGAAGGAGGTACTTCTTTTCAAACCCATCTGAATCCGTACCTGAATTCCAATGGGAAAAATGTGATTGCAGTTCGCGTTACCATTCCTTATCAATCCAACAAAACCAAACAAAATGAAATAGGAATATACAAGCATGTTTGGCTTGTAATATCTTGAAACTTACCACCTAAAAATTATTGCTTCATTTGCTTGCAGACTTTCTAATCCTTGATTGACGAGTTTGTACCAAAGGAAATCATTCATTCGCCTTACTTTTGTGTGAAGGGATTTGTTTGACCGATAAATTGTTACAAACATCAATCGGATTTCAATTTCCCGGAAATGAACCAATATTGAACATAAAACTGTTATTAACAAATTATTATACCTCACGTAAAAGCGACCATGATAAAAAACCGAACAATCCAACTCATTGCTATTTTAAGCGCAATCTTGCTTTTTTCATCGATGCATTTGGCCGCACAACCTTATTTTACACTCGATGTAAACAAAAAAGGAGTTGAAATAAGTCCGAGTCATTATGGTGTGTTTTTCGAAGATATAAACCGGGCTGCCGATGGCGGGCTTTATGCCGAACAAATTCGGAACCGTTCTTTCGAAGAAGCCGAAAACCCTGATTTTTGGGGTTTACTTAATGTTTCTGGTGCGGTTGCAACCATGTCGATTGAAACCAATGAACTTTTAAATCAAACACAAAAAAGGGCTTTACGAATAGATATCTCTGAAATGCCTGAAAATGCTTCGAAATCAAAATTAACAAACCGGGGTTATTGGAGTAATAACTTTCAAAAAGGCCAAACATATAAATTAAGTTTTTTTGCCAAATGCGATACCGTATTCGACGGAGAAATTAGTGTTTCGCTCGACGACAGTTCGTACCAGGAATTGGCAAGCGCCAAAATATCAGGCATTTCGCAGGAATGGGAAAAATATACCTGTGAATTGATTCCCAACGATGATACAAAAACCGGAATATTTACGATGTCGTTTGCTTCAAGCGGAAAAGTTTGGCTCGATGTGGTTTCTTTGTTTCCGCCAACATTTAAAAATCGTGAAAACGGGTTACGACTCGATTTGGCACAATTGGTTGCCGATATGAATCCAAAGTTTTTCCGTTTTCCCGGTGGCTGTTTTGTTGAAGGAGATGTACTGGCCAATCGCTTTCAATGGAAAAAATCAATTGGTAATATCGAAGATCGTCCCGGACATTGGAATCTTTGGGGCTACCTCACCACCGATGGAATGGGTTATCATGAGTATCTTCAGTTTAGTGAAGATTTGGGAGCAGAGCCGATGTTTGTTGCAAATATTGGTGTGGCGCACGACGATTTTGTTCCCTACAACGAAATTAACTGGTACATTCAGGATGCATTGGATGCCATCGAATATGCCAACGGAGACGTAAGCACAAAATATGGCGCGCTTCGGGCGGCAGCTGGTCATCCTGAACCGTTTAACCTGAAATACCTGGAAATCGGGAATGAAAATTTTTACAACGATCACTATGGCGAAAGATACATTCAGTTTTACAATGCCATCAAGGCAAAATATCCTGAAATTGTGTGCATCGGTAATGTTGCCGCCTGGGGAACCGACAACCCCGACTGGCCGTTTAATTCTCCGGTCGATTTGGTTGATGAACATTATTATCGGAATCCACAGTGGTTTATCGATCAGTATAATAAATACGATTCATACAGCAGAACAGGGCCAAAAATTTATGTGGGTGAATATGCTGTAACTCAGGATGCCGGATTGGGAAATTTGTGGGCAGCGCTTGGAGAAGCGGTTTACATGTGTGGCATGGAAAAAAATTCTGACATTGTTCCGCTTAATTCTTATGCTCCGATGTTTGTGAATGTGAATAACCGGACCTGGAATCCGGACATGATTAACTTTAATACTTCTGACGTTTATGGCACGCCGTCGTATTATGTGCAGCAAATGTTTGCCAGTAATATTGGCACGGTCAACCTACAGGTTGAAGATTCACTAAACCGGATTGTTGCCGGTGTAAAAGGTGCAGTCGGAGTAGGATCATGGTCAACCCGAGTTGAGTACGATAATGTTAAAGTCGTAAATGCAGAAGGTAAAACTGTAATAGACGATTCTTTTGATGATGCGAAGGCCTGGAACTCGACCAATGGAACATGGTCTGTGACGAACGGGATTTATTCGCAGTCGTCGCTCGAAACAGATTGCAGATCGGTAACAACCAGTATTTCCGATACTGCTTATACTTATTCGCTCCGTGCCAGAAAAACAAGCGGTTCCGAAGGATTTCTGATTGTTTTTGCCTACCAGAATTCAGACAATTTCTATTGGTGGAATTTGGGTGGTTGGGGCAACACCAGGCACGCTGTAGAAAAAGCAATGGGAGGTTCAAAAACTACTTTAACCGAGGTGGCAGGCAGCATTCAATCCAATGTGTGGTACGATATCAAAATTCAGGTAACCGGGAAACGGGTGTTTTTGTATCTGAACGATCAACTCATCCAGTGGTTCGATGTTCCTGAAGATCGGTTTTTATATACTTCAGCAACTTTGGATGAGCAAAAAGAGCTGGTTTATTTTAAAGTCGTTAACCCTTCAGATCAGGATATTCAAACCACTTTTAATTTAGAACGACTGAATATAAACGAAGTAAATGGAGAGCTTATCGTTTTGAGCTCATCATCAAAATGGGATGAAAATTCGTTAGGTTCTCCTCAGAAGGTAGCTCCCATTACAGAAAGTATTGTTGCTGAACCTGTTGTGTACAGTCCAACAATCAAGGCAAATTCGGTAAATATTTTCAAAATTAAAACATCGAATACAACCGGAATAAATCAGATAAACGATAAATCAAATCACAATTTTATTATTACTCCAAATCCTGCATCAGAAAAACTTTTTTTGCCTTATAACGACAGTAAAAGGTTTACCTTGCAAATCACAAATTTATCTGGTATACAAATACTAAAGCAAGATATTGAAAACGGCGGTTCTATCGACGTTTCAGACTTCAAGTCGGGAGTTTATATCGCTTATGCTGAAGGACTGGGAATGCAAAAATTTGTCAAATACTAACTGATCTATTAAAATTAAACTTATGAATCGTTTTTCATTTTTATCGCAAATAAATCAAATAGTAGTACTGGCTTTGGTACTAATAATTATGTCCTGTTCAAGTCCGAAAAAACCTGAAGTATTTGCAAAAGGCGAATTTAAAACCTGGGCAAAAACTCCCCCAATGGGATGGAATAGTTGGGATTGTTACGGCCCGACAGTAGAAGAGCACGAGGTAAAAGCCAATGCCGATTATATGGCCGCGCAGCTGAAAAAATACGGATGGGAATACATTGTTGTAGACATCCGCTGGTTTGTTGAAAACGACAAAGCCGGAGGTTATAATCAAACCGATCCACGTTATGTTATCGATGAATACGGACGCTACCAACCTGCAGTTAACCGCTTCCCTTCGGCAAAAGATGGAAAAGGGTTTAAAGAACTGGCAGAATATGTTCACGGCAAAGGATTAAAATTTGGAATTCATATTATGCGTGGTATCCCAAAAGTTGCGGTTGAAAACAGGTTACCAATTTTGGGAACCGATGGAATTACTGCCGATCAGATTTATTCAACCGAATTGCAATGTCCGTGGTTGCGCGATAATTATACAATTGTTGCCGACAAACCCGGAGCGCAGGAATATTATAATTCCATTTTCGATATGTATGCCGGATGGGGAGTTGACTTTATAAAAATTGATGACCTCTCACGTCCGTATCATCAGGCAGAAATTGAATTAATAAGAAATGCAATCGATCAGTGCGGGCGGCCAATCGTATTAAGTACTTCACCGGGTGCAACGCCAATAGAAGCAGCCGGGCACGTAAAAGATCATGCCAATATGTGGCGAATGGTGGATGATGTTTGGGATACCTGGCACCACTTTACCCATTTGATTGGTGTTGCACAACAATGGTATCAGCACATTGCTCCCGGAACGTGGCCCGACTGTGATATGATTCCACTGGGAAGAATATCGATACGCGGAGAAAGGGGTAAAGAACGCATGACTCGCCTGACCAAAGATGAACAATTCTCTTTGATGACTTTGTTCACCGTTTTTAAATCTCCGCTGATGTTTGGTGGCGATTTACCAAGCAACGATGATTTTACATTAAACTTATTGACAAACGAAGATGTGCTAAAAATGCACCGGGAAAGTACCGAAGTTCGCCAGCTTTACCAGGAAGATAGAAAAGTGGCCATTACATCACGAAATCCGGATACCGGCGAAATCTACCTCGCACTCTTTAATATTTCAGATCAAGAAGAACCACTGAAGGTTGGAGTAGAATTGGCCGACCTTGGAATTGACGGAAAATGTACCATCAAAAATAGTTGGACAGGAGAAAATCTGGGGAGTTTCGAAAGGAATTTCAGTACGAGTTTGAAGGCACACAGTAGTGGATTATTTATAATTAAAGCAAACTAGAAATGAAGATGAAGTTTTTAACATTATTGTTAATCCTTGTAATTCCGGGCATGAAACTTTTGGCCAACGAGCCCGATTCTGCCTATCTTTTTGCGTACACAACCGAAAAGCATAATAACACTGGCGGATTGCATTATGCCTGGAGTGTTGACAATGAAAACTGGCACGGTATAGGACCGGAGTTTCGTTTTCTTTTTAGTGATTTTGGAGCCTGGGGAAGTCAGAAAAAAATGATAAATCCCTTTTTGTTTCAGGATGAATCCGGACTTTGGCACTGTCTCTGGACTTTGAATAATGAGATTGGACAATTTGCACATACTTCAACAACTGATCTGCACACCTGGATGAGTCAGTCTTATCCCGAAGTGATGGAGAACGGAAATGTTTTGGATCTGGAGGTTTCTTTCGATGCAAACAAGAAAAATTACCTAATTACCTGGTTGAGTGATCTAGAGGGTGAAAAGAAGTTTTTTAAAACCACAACCACTGATTTTAAAAATTATACAGTTACTGAAAAAGCGCTCAATTCGGAGCGTTTGAATGCCCGTAAAAACATACTCTTGGAAGGCGAAAAACAAACCGGTGTTATTGTTGAAATTCCCTGGGAAAAAATCGATGGATTGATTAAATGGCAGCAGTGGAGCAGGTTTCATGAAGAGGAGAGGGCCGATAATACATCGAAAGATCCGCTTCGTTTCAAAGATTTGAAAACGGTTCAGGCTGCAGTAACACTCTTTCCCGAAAAAAGTAAAACCATCAGCGATATGTTGATTGGTGTTTTTTTCGAAGACATCAATTATGCAGCCGATGGCGGATTGTACGCCGAGTTGGTGCAAAACCGAGGATTTGAATACAAGCTTTCCGACAAGAAAGGCAGAGACAAGTCATGGAATGCCTACAAATCCTGGAGTCTTTCAGGAGACGAAGCAACTTTTACCATCGATTCGGTTTCGCCACTTCACGAGAACAATAAAAACTACGCCGTGCTCGACATTAAAAAAGCAGGTGCTGCGTTGGTAAACGAAGGGTTTAACGGAATTCCGGTGACGGAAAACGAAAAGTATAATTTCTCTGCTTTTGCAAAATCACTACTTGGCGACAAAGGGAAAATCCTCGTTCGTTTAAACGATGAAAATGGAAATATTATTGGCGAAGGTACGACGAAAAATATAAGTGGAAAATGGAAGAAATTTGAGTTGCAGATTACAGCGAATAAAACGGCTGAAAATGCAAAGTTGGAAGTCGTTCCACAATTTTCAGGGAAAGTGGCTTTGGATATGATTTCGCTTTTTCCTCAAAATACATTTAAACAACGAAAAAATGGTTTAAGAGCCGATTTGGCACAGGTGATTGCTGATATGCATCCACGGTTTATTCGTTTCCCGGGCGGCTGTGTTGCACATGGCGACGGTATTCAGAATATCTATCATTGGAACAGAACTGTTGGCCCACTGGAAAGTAGGGTTCCGCAGCGTAATATCTGGAATTATCATCAATCGGCAGGGCTTGGTTATTTCGAATATTTTCAGTTCTGTGAGGATGTTGGTGCCGAACCACTGCCTGTTTTGGCAGCTGGTGTTCCTTGTCAGAATTCATCAACTTGCGGACATGGTCAGCAGGGAGGAATTCCAATGTGCGATATGGATGAATACGTTCAGGAAGTGCTGGATTTAATCGAATGGGCGAACGGTGACAAAAGTACCAAATGGGGAAAAATTCGCGCAGAAGCTGGTCACCCCGAGCCATTCAATCTGAAATACATCGGAATAGGAAACGAAGATCTTATAACAGATATTTTTGAAGAACGATTTACGATGATTTTTAATATCGTTCGCGAAAAATATCCGGAAATTACCGTTATCGGTACAGTAGGGCCGTTTTATACTGGATCCGATTACGTGGAAGGATGGAAACTGGCCACTAAACTCGATGTTCCAATGGTCGACGAACACTATTATCAACCACCCGGCTGGTTTATTCATAATCAGGATTTTTACGATCGTTATGATCGCTCAAAATCAAAAGTATACTTGGGCGAATATGCGGCACATTTACCCGGGCGACCCAACAACATTGAAACGGCATTGTCGGAAGCGCTTTACCTGACTTCGGTGGAGCGAAATGCCGATGTGGTTACCATGACTTCGTATGCTCCGCTGCTGGCCAAAGAAGGTTTTACTCAATGGAATCCCGATTTGATTTATTTCAACAATACCGAAGTCAAACCGACGGTCGGTTACTATGTGCAAAAATTATTTGGGCAAAATGTGGGCGAAACATACATTCCTTCGCAAATCAGTTTGTCCAATCGAAATGAAGCCGTAAAAAAACGTGTGGCCATGTCGGTGGTTCGCGACAGTAAAACCAATGATATTATTGTAAAAATGGTTAATCTTTTACCGGCTCCGGTAGAATCTGCAATCGATCTTTCGGGATTAAATATTTTGGAACAAACGGCCGAAATTTCGGTATTAAAAGGAAATCCTGCAGACAGAAAAGCCCGTCCTGAGGAGGCTGAAATTGTGGTTTCCAAAAACTTTGATTATACACTTCCGGCTTATTCATTTTCAGTTGTCAGAATCAAATCATCAAAATAAAACAATCTTCACCATGCCTAAAAAAGTCTTTCATTCAGTAATTATTCTTTTGTCCGCTATGGTTTTGCTCAGTTTGATGGGTGTTCATTCCTTGTCTGCACAGGTTGGATTTGGTCAAGCAGAAAAAATCAATAAGAATTGGAAGTTTATCCTCGACGATATTGAACAGGCAGAACAAACAAGCCTGAATGATCGACGATGGGAAAACATTGATTTGCCACACGATTGGAGCGTTAAGAGACAACTCAGCCCAACCTTGGCGAGTGCCACCGGATATTTGCCGGGAGGAATTGGCTGGTATCGCAAGCAACTTTTTGTTCCAAAAGAAAAAGAGGGAGAAAAAGTATACTTGTATTTTGAAGGAGTATACAACCGAAGTGAAGTTTTTGTAAACGGCGTATCGCTTGGGAAACGCCCAAACGGATATGTCTCGTTTCTGTACGACGCAACTCCTAACATTAAATTCGGCGAAGAAAATATGGTGGCAGTTCGGGTGGATCACAGTCGATCTGCAGACTCGCGCTGGTACACCGGTTCCGGCATTTATCGAAATGTTTGGATGGTTTACGCCAAACCTATTCATATTCAACAATGGGGCGTTTACGCTCATCCCGAGAAACAGAAAAAAGGATATCATTTAAATGTTGAAGTTGAAGTTAAAAATGGTTTAAACGAATCTTCGGCACTAACGATTAAAAACGAATTGTTTGACCGGGAGAATAATCTTGTTGCAAAATCTTCTGAAAAATTAACGATTAAAGGAAGTCAAACCGGTAAAATAAATACTGCTTTAAAAGTTGATAAACCAGAACTCTGGTCGCTGGATAATCCAAATTTATACACCTTAAAAACTTCGGTTTATCTGGACAGAATGTTGATGGATGAAACGATTACTGAGACCGGATTTCGCGAGTTTTCTTTTGATCCGAACAAAGGATTTGCCTTGAATGGAACATGGATGAAAGTAAAAGGCGTTTGTTTACACCACGATGGTGGAGTGCTCGGTTCTGCCGTGCCTCGGGAAGTTTGGAAACGACGTTTGCTCACCTTAAAAGAAATTGGTGTGAACGCGATTCGAACAAGCCACAATCCGCAGGCGCCCGATTTATATGAACTTTGCGATGAATTGGGTTTACTGGTAATGGATGAAGCATTTGATGAATGGGAATTTCCAAAGCGGAAATGGATGGAAGGATGGAATGTTGGAACACCCGGTTTTCAGGGAACGTTCGATTTTTTTGAAGAATGGGGAGAAAAAGATTTGGGAGACATGGTAAAACGCGATCGCAATCATACTTCCATTTTTGCCTGGAGCATAGGAAATGAGGTCGATTATCCAAACGATCCGTATTCGCACCCCGTTTTGGATGGCGGTGGCGAAACCGGTTTTACCCAACCTATTTTTGGTGGCTATAAAAAAGATGCACCCGATGCCATGCGTTTGGGCGCGATTGCCAAACGGCTGGTAAAAGTGGTAAAACAATACGATCAATCGCGGCCAACCACTGCCGGATTGGCGGGAGTTGCCATGTCGAACCAAACCGAATATCCAACTGCATTGGACATTACCGGATACAATTATACCGAAAGTTTGTACGATCAGGATCATGCAAAATATCCGGAACGGGTGATTTTTGGTAGCGAAAACCGGCATGATATCGGAGCCTGGAAAGAGGTGACTACGCGTGATTTTATTTTTGGTCAGTTTCTTTGGACAGGAATTGATTATTTAGGAGAATCTGGTCGATGGCCATCGCGGGGTTTTTATTCCGGGCTGCTCGATTTTGGTGGTTTTATGAAACCAAGGGGATATTTCCGTCAGTCCTTATGGTCAGTAAATCCAATGGCTTATCTTGGAACTTATCCGGTGCCGGAAGGAAGAGGTAGAAATCGGGGCTTGTCGGTTGATGCGTGGTCGGTTTGGAATTACGAAGAAGGACAATCGATTCGTGTGGTCTGCTACACCAACGCTGCTTCGGCAAAACTGTTACTAAATGGGAAATTGGTTGGTGAACCAAAAAACTACGACGAAAAAACCGGAATTATTTTCTGGGACATTCCGTTCAGCAATGGCAAATTGGAAGTTGTCGGATTGGATCCAAACGGAAAACAAGTCAGCCAATATTCGATACAATCTTCTGGACGTTCGGATGGCATAAAAATCATTTCAAAAGAAACAACGATTGAAAAAGGCGGAGTTGCACAGGTGGTTATTCAGGTGGTCGATGAAAATGGAATTCCAGTGATGCTTTCCGACGACGAAATCACTTGTCAGATAAATGGCGATGGACGTTTGCTCGGTCTGGAAGCCAGCAATAACTCTGATATGTCGGATTATACCGATAACAAACAACGGGTTTTTCATGGCAGATTGGTTGCTTATATTCGGGCCGGTGAAGCAACCGGAGAATTTACTGTTCGGTTCTCGGCAAATTGGTTAAAACCGGCTGAAACTAAAATCAACGTTCAATAAAAGATTAAAAAACAAAAAAAGAGAGAGTAATGAATTTTTCATTTAAAACACAAAAAAGTCGTTCAATAAATTGGATTCTTCCGGTTTTAGTTTTGATGCTTCTTTCCACTTCGTGCGGTAATCAAAAGTCGGCAGATGAAGAGTTATCGGGATACCTGTTTACCTACTTTACCGGGAATGGTCCGGGAGAAGAAGCCATTCGTTTTGCGATAAGTATGGACGGCTATAATTACCGGGCCTTAAACAACAACGAACCGGTGATCGATTCGAAAGTAATCAGTAAATCAGGAGGTGTGCGTGATCCGCATATTTTAAGAGGAGCCGACGGAAAAACATTTTATATGGTTGGCACCGATTTGTACGTACCCGAAATGGGCTGGAACAATTTTGCAATGATTTTATTAAAATCCAACGACCTGATCAATTGGGAATCTTCGGTTGTAAATATCCCGGAAACCTTTCCCGAGGAGTTTGGCGACATCGACCGGGTTTGGGCACCGCAAACTATTTATGACGAAGCGACGGGAAAATATATGGTTTACTTTTCGATGAAGAAAAGTGGCAACCATCCCGACATTATTTATTATGCCTATGCCAACAAAGATTTTACCGGATTGGAAGCAGCGCCAAAACAACTTTTGTTTAATCCCACAAACAATGCCTGCATCGACGGAGATATTGTAAAAAAAGACGATAAATATTATTTATTCCACAAATCGGAAAGTGGAAAGCCGGGAATAAAACTGGCCATTTCTGATAAACTCAACGAAGGATATTCCTATCCAAACCTCGATCGTGTAGACAAAGAAACGGCGCGTGTTGAAGGTTCGGGAGTTTTTAAATTGAATAATTCAGACGAGTGGATTTTGATGTACGATGTTTATGGCTCTGGGCGCTACCAATTCACAAGAAGTAAAGATTTGGAGCATTTCGAAATCATTGACGAAAGCATCAGCATGAATTTTCATCCGCGCCACGGAACCGTTTTGCCGCTTTCCGGAAAAGAAGTAAAACGCCTGATCGAAAAGTGGGGAAAGGTTGACGATCCGATGGTTGAGATCAATTCGCCCGATTTAAAAAAATTAAACATTGATATGAATGGAAAAGCGGCGACCATTCATTTACCGGTGAAACGCGGAGTCGATCTTGCCGCCTTTGATCCTCACTTTAAACCCTGGCCGGGTTTTTCGGTTCAACCCGAAGGGCCACAGAACTTTTTAAACGGATCGGTTGCTTATACTTTTTCTGTCAACGAAACTTCGGAACTGACATACGAGGTTAGTGCTTCGGAAGATCACAATCCGGTGCTGGAAGGTTATTATGCCGATCCCGATATTTTGTATTCCGAAAAAACCGATAGTTTTTATATCTATCCAACAACCGATGGATTTAACGGATGGTCGGGCTGGTATTTTAAAACTTTTTCATCAGCAAATCTTGTCGACTGGAAGGATGAAGGAACCATTCTTGACTTGAAAAAAGATGTGAGCTGGGCCAATCGGAATGCCTGGGCTCCTTGTATTATTGAAAAGAAAATCGATGGTGAATACAAGTATTTCTATTATTTCACGGCGGCTCAGAAAATCGGTGTTGCAGTTGCAGACCATCCTACAGGTCCTTTTACCGACAGTGGAAAAGCGCTGATAGATTTTAAACCCAAAGGAATAAACTGGGGACAGGAAATCGATCCGGATGTTTTTACCGATCCTAAAACCGGAAAAAGTTACTTGTATTGGGGGAATGGTTACATGGCAGGCGCCGAATTAAACAAAGATATGATTTCGTTAAAAATGAAGACCTTAAAAACGTTTAATGTTGACAATACTTATCGGGAAGGTACGTATGTAATTTACCGGAATGGGACCTATTATTTTATGTGGTCGGAAGACGATACACGCAGTCCAAATTATAAGGTTCGATATGCAACTTCCGATTCTCCAATGGGTAAACTAACAATTCCCAAAAAGAACATTGTTATTCAACGCGATCCGGCAACAAACATTTTTGCCACCGGGCACAACTCGGCGATTCAAATTCCGGGGAAAGATGAATGGTACCTGGTATATCACCGTTTTACTTATCCCAAAGGAGTTACAATGGGCAGGAGCGGAGGTTTCCATCGCGAGGTGTGTATCGATAAATTGGAATTCGATGCTGAGGAAAATATTATGGAAGTGAAACCAACTTTCAAAGGGATAGAACCTGTAATTTAAGCGGTTTGAGAATCGAATAGTGGATTTTACAGTGGTCTATTCTGACATTAACCAAATAACAATAGAAATTGAAAAGGTATAAATGAATGGAATAAAATCGTTTAAAATTATACATTTGAAATTTAGGATGTTTATTTCTTTTTTATCGGGTCAAAAAAAAATCATAAAAGTATTTAAAAGACAATTTTGTAATGATGAGTAGAACTACCAAAAAATATTGGAGGATATTAACGTTGATTATTATCGTATTTTTCAGTTATAATGCAATGGCTCAGCGGTATATGGAAAAGCTGAATCATGGATTGATCGCTGTAAATACAACAAACGGAGTATTTGTTAGCTGGCGTGTTTTAGGTTCAGAAGGCGACGATGTTTCGTACAACATTTATCGCGATGGAGCAATGGTGAATAGTACACCTGTTAACGGAGCGAGTAATCTCCTCGATCCAAATGGTACAATTGCATCCACCTACACAATCAAGTTGTTGTTAAACGGAGTTGAGCAGACTGCCGAGGAATCGACAACGGTTTGGTCAAAAAATTATATCGATATTCCGGTTCGGAAAATTAACGGAGGATACAACACCCACATTATTAACGATGCTTCGGTTGGCGATTTGGATGGCGATGGCGAATACGAAATTGTTGTTAAACGACTTGCCACTGGTGGAGTAGCTTCGAGCGATTTTCATTTCCTGGATGCCTACGAACTCAATGGAACCTTGATGTGGTCTGTAAATATGGGGCCTAACATTTATAACGATGTAGAGTTTAACTTTTTGGTTTGGGACCTCGATTGTGACGGAAAAGCGGAAGTAACTTTACGCACTTCCGATGGTTTTATCGATGGCGAAGGAAACAACATTGGCGATGCAGATAACGATGGAATAATCAACTACCGTTATTCGATTTCGTCGGTGGGGTATCGAATGGAAGGACCTGATTATTTGTCGGTTTTGGATGGTCAGACCGGAAAAGAACTCGACAGAGCGACATACATTCCCCGCGGAAATATTACCGATTGGGGTAAAGATGACGGTGGACATCGTTCCACAAAATGTATGTTTACAGTGGCTTATCAGGATGGGAAAAAACCAAGCGTTGTTTTCGGTCGTGGAATATACGAAAGGATTGTACTCGAATCGTGGAAATTCGAAGGAGGCAGCCTTAGCAAAAACTGGCATTTCGATTCTAACAGTAACGCTGCATATGCACAACAAGGATTTCACAATCTGACGCAAGGCGATGTAGATAATGATGAACGAGATGAAGTGGTTTACGGTTCGATGATGATGGACGATAACGGGCAGGGATTGTATTCGACAGAATTAGGACACGGAGATGCTCAACATTTGGGAGATATTAATCCCGACCGCTATGGATTGGAGTATTTTGGCTGTTTGGAAAATTCAGCAGGCGGAAATTACCGCGATGCACAGACGGGCGAAATATTTCATTACACAAACATTGGGCGCGACATGGGCCGCGCAGGTTGTGCGGATGTAACGCCCGATTATCCGGGAATGGAAATGTGGGGACCATCCGGTTTCCCATTTTTAAGTTCCACCGGCGATGAAATTACTAATTTAACACCCCCCAGTTCAATGAACTTTTTTATCTGGTGGGATGGTGATCTGACACGCGAAATACTCGATCATACCTGGTACAACGATTATGGCGTGGGAACAATCACGAAGTACAACAATGGAGCAAACGATCAGCTTCTTTATGCCTCGGGAACTTTATCCAATAACTGGACAAAAGGAACACCGTCGTTAAGTGCTGATATATTGGGCGACTGGCGCGAAGAAGTAATCTGGCGCACCAACGACAATTCTGCACTGCGCTTATATACCACAACAGATTTAACGGCCCACAAAATTTATACTTTAATGCACGATCCTCAATATCGTGCTGCCATTGGCTGGCAACCCAATTCGTACAATCAGCCGCCACATCCGGGCTTTTTTATTGGAACCGATATGGATTCTGTTCCTCCTTCACCCATGATGTTGCCCAACCAAAAAGTTTGGACTTCCGGGAAATGGAACATTGAATCAAGCTCAGCCTGGACAAAGGATGAGGCAACAACAACTTTTTCGAACAACGACGTAGTACTTCTTGATATTTCAGGCGATAACAGTTCCGATATCATTCTCGAAGGTTCGCTTCAACCAAAAGATGTGCGGGTTATTTCGCCGATTGATTATGTTTTTGTTGGCTCGGGAAGTATTGCTGGAGAGACCAATCTTACAAAATCAGGAAAAGGAACACTCACCTTTAATAATTCGAATGCGTACACCGGAATTACACGTGTTTGGGACGGGCAGATCATAAACAACGGAACGCTTGAAAATAGTACGGTTTTGGTGAAAAGATTTGCAACGGCAGCCGGAACCGGAGCTTATAACAATGGTATTGTTCTCGAGAAATATGCCAAGCTGATTGTAAGCGAAACGCAAACTTCAGCCGATACTTTATTTGTTTCGGGATCGCTCACTGCAGATGCACAATCAACAATCTATATAGATCTTACCGACGATTTTGAGGCAGCTTCCAAAATCAACGACTTGATTGTTATTGACGGAAATTTAAAAATCAACGGATCGATGTCAATTAACATCAATCGTCTTGATGGTAAATTATCGGCCGGAGAATATGTTTTGATGACGGTGAGTGATTCATTGATCGGGAATGTGGAAAACATCGCGATAGAAGGTATTTCCGGCGTTCCGTATATACTAAAATTTGAGGATCATAAATTAAAACTTCTGGTCGAAGAAACACGACTTCCGGGAAGAGTTGTCTGGAACGGTGCCGTAGATAATAATTGGGATCTGTTTAACCGCCTGAACTGGTTGAACGACGGATCGGCCGATTACTTTCTTGGTGAAGACTCAGTGGTTTTCGACGATAGCGGACAATATTCGAATGTTGAAATTATGGACGAATACGCCATCAGCAATTTTCTTTTTGATGCAGACAAAGATTATACAATTCAGGGAAACGGGTCTTTTACCGGATCGGCGAATCTGTTGAAAAGGGGATCGGGCACTCTGACCATGAAAGTGAACAATTCGTACACCGGGTCAACGACCATTGTAAAAGGTACAATCAGAATTCCGGAAATGACCAACGCAGGATATCCTTCCGGAATTGGAGCTGCTTCGGCAGATGCCTGGAATATGGAAATTAATGGTGGAGAATTGGAAGTTTATAATAGCACCATTATGACGACCGACCGTAATTTTACCATTGGTCATTACGACGGAGCCATAAATATTACCAGCTACTCCGGAAATTTAAACATTACCGGGAAATTAAGTGGCAGTGGACGATTGATAAAAAATGGTGGCGGAACTTTGTCGTTGCATAGCAGTAATTCACACAAAGGAACAGTCATTAATTCCGGCACACTTCAATTGGCCGATGATGCAGCCAATATTTCAGGTCTGGGAGATACAGTGACAATAAGCGGTGGAACGCTTGCCATGAACGATAATTCATATTCATATACCGATGGTTGCAGCTGGCACATTGTTGTACCCGAAGGGAAAGTTGGAAAATTAAAACTAGATAGCAGAAGTTCGTTAACCGGAAAACTGTTCGGTTCGGGTAAATTAATTCTTTATTCGCCATGGGTACGAAACGATCTTAATGGTGACTGGTCGAATTTTGAAGGCACAATTGAAGTGACCACCGACAACTCAGGCGACTTGCGTATCAACAATACTTACGGATATGCAAAAGCCTCGATGAAACTCAATAACAATGTTTATGCATACAACCTGAAAGGGGAAACCAAAATTGGTGCTTTATCGGGTAGCAGCAGTTCAACGCTTGCTTCCGGTGTTTGGAGCGTAGGTTACAATAACCAAGATGCAACATATTCAGGATTGATAACAGGATCTGCCAGTGTGAATAAGCGTGGTACCGGCAACTGGACAATTACACACAACAACGATTACAGTGGATCTACCAACATTTACGAAGGGACTTTAACCGTAAATAATACTTCGGGTAGCGCAACAGGTTCGGGAGGAGTATTTGTCAGATCAGGCGCTGTATTGGCAGGAAACGGAATAATTGCGGGAACACTGGGGATTTACTCAAATGGTACCTGCGATATGGGAACATACAGTATTTTAAATGGTCCGGTGAATTTGCAGGGAAGCCTGATAGGAAGAGGAACCGTGAACGACAAATTAACGATATTAAAAGGAGGTATCCGAAAAGGTACGAATATTTTAAACGGTTCGGTACAGGTTCGAAAAGGGGGTATACTTTCGGGAGAAGGATTTGTAAAAGGCGATTTAACACTCGAAGCAGGTGCGATAGTGGCACCCGGAACCGACGGAATTGGAACACTAAACTGTGAAACAAATGTTACCCTTGTTGATGAGGATATTTTGGAAATTGAATGGAACAGAACAACCAAAGTCGCTGACGTGCTGAAATCGTCAGGTACAATGCTTCTTGAAGGAACATTAAAAATCGAAGAATTAAGCGGAACATTATTTGATGAAGGCGACCGAATTAAAATTTTAGATGCTGCCAGCATCAGCGGGGTATTTACCTCCATTGAACCGGAAATCCCCGGCGAGGGATTGGTCTGGGATCTTTCAGATATTTCGGAAGGATACATTGCAATTGCATCGAATACAACTTCAGCAAATACATTGGAAGCTTCGGGTTTGATTGTTTATCCAAATCCCGGTGATGGAACTTTTTACATCAAACTTAATACAACAGAAAATGTACAATCGCTTCGTGTAACAAATATCGAAGGTCGTGTTATTTATTCCAAAGTTCCGGGTACTTCCAATTTGATCGAATTAGATCTTCAAAATCAACCGGCGGGAATCTATTTTTTAAAGGTGATTTGTAGGGATAAAGAGTTCGGAGAAAAGTTGATCATTCAACAGTTTTAGTTGAATCGATACGATTTTAAAGTAAAAGAACCGCTGAAAATAAGATTTGCAGAATTGAGGGTGCAATTTTGACTTATTCCTGACACTAAAATAGTTGTGCCTTTGTTAGTTTTGTTTGAAGAAAAACGAACCAACTTTGGAAAATACTTTTTCGTCAGAATTTAGAAGTTAAGAAAAGATTGAATGAAATTAAAATACCAAACCATACTGATCTTACTATTTTTTAGTTTCCACTTAACGCTGGTTCACGCACAAAATAGTTCTCCGACAGAAAATATCGCCAGCGCAAGCGATAATCTGCTTGCATTTCCGATTACCGATCGCATGGTTACTTTTAATTTAGCCGACAGCGGAGTTTATAAGCCGATTAATTGGGGACTGGATCTGGCCTGGTTAAGCGAGGGAAATATTCGTCGTGGAATTGCTTTTATGGGAGCTGATCGAATTGACATTGTGCGATCGTCGTTTATGCCGACCAATCCATTGGTTAACGGAGAACTACAAGGAGAAGCATTAACCAATACAAATCTGAGATTAGACATCATCAGGAAATGGTTGCCGGAATCTACAAAAGTGGCACTAAACTGCGATCATCCGAGTGTTCATTCTTATTTTAAAGGAAATGCCGAAAATTGGGCTGCATTAATCGACGTTACCACAAAAATGCATCAGGAAGCCGGACGAGAGGTGATTACCGTTTCTCCTTTTAACGAACCGGATTATTCGTACACCGGGCAGGGAACCATTCAGGACTTTTTTAATATTGCTCTTCAATTAAATAATATAACACGTTTCGATTCCATCCGGATTTCAGGTGGGAACACCCTTAATTGCGACGAAGCTTTACCTTGGTATAACTTCCTGAAAAGTCAAATCGATGAAGGAAATACGCATCAACTTGCCGGAAGTTTCGATGCATATGCAAACTTTTATGAAGCAGTGCGGGCCAATGGCCATCATGCTACCAACGACGAATTACACAATGTGATGGAGGCGATGGTTGGTGTTGAATATGGATTACAAACCGGTATTTGGTGGGGCACAGCAGAGCTGGCTCGCGGCGAGTTTGTAAAAGCCAGCGACGGAAAACGACTTGGATATGCAGAACATCGGGATAATTGGACCGCCGCTTCGGTTTATAAAAATCCTGACGGAAAAGTGCAGGCTTTTGTTGGTTCGTCTGAACGGCAGGCCACCACAACAACTTATTCCTATCTGGCAAAAGACCGCGATGTATATTATGACGGATACGGTCCTCAACGCCAATTTGCGATTGAAATGCCCGGCGGCACTGGATATCAGCAAGGTCAAACAAATGCTGAAAGAGTAATTAATATCACCTGGGGAGACGATATTCAGCCTGTTATCAACGGAAGATATATTCTGGTAAATCGCAAAAGCGGGAAAGTAATGGAAGTTGCCGGAGGATCCTCTTCTGCGGGGGCAAATGTTCGGCAGGCAACTCCGGCAGGAGTTGCTTATCAGCAATGGAATGTAATTCCGGTAAGTAATCGTATCGGAGGCGATTTTAGTTATTTCACAATTACCGCAAGAAATAGTGGAAAAGCTTTGGATGAATATAACTGGTCGTTAAACAGTGGCGATAATATTGCAATTTGGGATGATACAAAAGGAGCCAATCAGCAATGGTTTCTGGATTATGCTGAAGATGGTTGGTTTTATATACGCAGTCGGCACAGTGCGCATTGTTTAGATGTGTTGAATGCAAGTACTGCAAGTGGTGCCAATGTTATTCATTCAGAAAAGAGCAATGGATTCAACCAGCAGTGGCGTTTAATTCCTGTTGATGCAGAAGTTGAGTTTGATGCTCCAAATGCACCGATAGATTTAGTTGCTACCGCAAATGCAGAATCGGTTCGTCTGGATTGGACGGCAAGTCCCGAGGACGATGTTGAGGGATACACCGTTTTTCGATCAGAATCAATAGGTGGCCCATTTAATACGCTGGCCCGAAATGTAAAATCAACGGCATTTGTCGATAATACATGTACAATAGAAGGAAAGTATTTTTATACCGTAAAGGCAGTCGATAAATCCTTAAACTCTTCTCCCTTTTCAGCAGAAGTGGAGGCAACAACCACCGGCGAACACGATCTTGTGGCTCATTTCAAATTCAATAATAATACCCGCGACAGTAGTATCAATTTAAATCATGGCGCCACGCTTGGAGAAATGAAATATGTGGAAGGGAAAGCCGATGATTCTGCAATTGAATTAAATGGTGAAGATGCTTTTGTTCAGTTGCCTGCTACCATCGGTAACCAGACAGAAATTACGATTTCAACCTGGGTATACTGGAACGGAGGCACGCCCTGGCAACGCATTTTTGAATTCGGGAACGATGAAACAGAATACATGAACCTGACACCAAGAATGCGTTTTTCGATCAGCAACGGTGGAAGCGAACAACGCTTGAATGCTTCGTCCTTGCCGGTTGGAGAGTGGTCGCATGTTGCTGTAACTTTAGGTACAAATTATGCCCGAATGTATGTAAACGGTGCTTTGGTTGATGAATCGACTGATATTACGATTCGCCCAATCGATTTTAAACCCGTACTCAATTACATTGGTCGTGCATTGTCCCGGGTGCCATTTTTTAATGGTACTATTGACGATTTCAGAATTTACAATTACGAATTATCGGCTGAGGAAATTGAAGAATTGTATACCGATGTTGTAACTGATGCAGCAATCGTTTCAGAGATGAGGGAATCCAAATTAAGCGTTTTTCCTGTTCCGGCAAACGATGTACTCCGGTTTAAATTTGAAACGAATGACAGATCAAAAGAAACAGTAATAGAGCTTTATAATGTTTATGGAAAACTTATATTGCAACAGGAAATAAAAGATTCGTTAACCGGGGGAATAAATGTCTCGAATATACCGGGAGGAATTTATATGCTCAAACTTACAAGTGGTCAGGAATATGTAAGCAAAAAAATTATGATTAATCATTAACAAGCAAAGCAAAAAAATGAGGTTAACCGAAGGTGGTTTAAAAATCATTCAAATTATTTTAATATCGATTTTAAGTGTTTTTACTTTTTCGTCGCAGGCAATTGAAAAGGAAACAGTTGAAGGTTTGACCGATGAGAATCGTATGCTTTCTTCTGCCATCGAATTGCATCTGACTTCGGAAGTTGCTCCGCTGGTAAACAGCACTGTTTCGCTAAATCACGAAGATGCCTGGTTGTTTTTCGATAACATCAGACCGTCGGATGTAATTGCCAACTTTAATGCGGGCATTCTGATCAACGGAGAAGTGCTGATCAATGGGGGAAATGGCCGCGTTGCCATGTATGCAAACGGAACCGTTGTAATGCCTTTTGGGAATGAATTTAAACCTTTAAGAGTTTATTCAGAAGAAGGTTTTGGCGGAAACGAAAAGCAGATGGAAATTCATACCTATCACAACAATCTCGGAGAATTTGATAATGCCATTAAGTCGTTCAAATTAAAACGTGGTTATATGGCGACTTTTGCCAATGCAGTAGATGGAACCGGTTACAGCCGCGTTTTTATTGCCGACAAAGAAGATTTGGAATTCAGTGTAATGCCCGAAGAATTGTACGGAACTGTCTCGTTTATTCGTGTTTTTAAGTACGAATGGGTTTCTAAAAAAGGCTGGGCCGGCTGGGATGAGCATGAATATACCATAACAAATAGCACCTGGCGATACGATTGGAATGCCGGAGGTACTTCAACAAACGATATTGAATATACTCCGATTAAACAAAATTTAGGCTGGCCAAGTTGGTCGGCAATCAACGATAAACAGAACGTTACCCATCTGTTGGGTTATAACGAGCCGGATCATGTTGAGCAGTCGGATGTTACGGTTAGTGAAGCGATTGCTGCCTGGCCCGATTTTTTGAAGTCGGGACTAAGACTTGGTGCACCGGCCACAACCAATTTTAATTGGGTGATCGATTTTGTAAAACGTTGCGACGAACTCAATTACCGGGTCGATTACGTTGCAGTACATGCCTATTGGGGGAACGATCCCGCGGCTTATTTAAATTCTTTGTCGTGGGTACATAACGCAACCGGGCGTCCGATTTGGATCACCGAATGGAACTACGGTGCCAACTGGACCAACGAATGGTGGCCGGATAATACTTCGGCTTTAACTTCAGCCAACGAACAATATGCCTATCAGAAAATAAAAGCGATTGTCGATTTTTTTGATCAGACTCCCTGGATAGAAAGATACTCCATTTATAACTGGGTCGAAGATCGAAGGGCAATTGTATTAAATGGCGAACTCACCAAGGCGGGAGAATATTACGCCGAAAATAAATCGAGAGTAGCCTATAATGGCAACTACGAAGTAATTCCAAATTGGAATTATCAAAAACCTGAATTGGATTTCCGATATTTTTCGTTAAGAAATTCGATCCGCTTAAGCTGGGAGGATAAAAATGGAGAACTGAGCAGGGAATTTGTGATTAGGAAAAAAGTAAACGACGGAGCATTCGAAACGATTTATAGCAGTACCGATGTATCAACACTGTTCTATCTCGATCCGCTGGATACTGAAATCAGCGGTACAATTACCTACCAAATGACCACTCAAACCGCATCGGGTGAAATACTGAAATCAAACGAAGTTTCTTATTTTCAGACTGCCGGAGAAAGTAATATCCAAACCGGAAATTTTATTGTAGAGAATACAACTGAGAATACCACAATGTTTGCCTCAAAATTTTCAGCAACGCCAATCGTCTTGTTGGGTATCCCAAGTTTTAATAACGAAATCCCAATGTCTCAACGAATTTGGGGTAGCTCAAAAACCGAATTTAGATTTAATTTTTATCCCTGGTCGTATCTTCAAAATCCGCAACTCACGAAATCCGAATTGCTTTCAACTCTGGCTTTACCCGCCGGTTCTCATAATTTTGGTGGATTACAAGCAGAGGCGAAATCGGTGACCGGAGTTACGCGAAACTGGATTTCAGTCACTTTTGATGAGGTTTTTGAACAGGTGCCTGCAATTTTCTGCACTATCGCTTCGAGTAGCAATTTTTATCCGCTTACAGTTGCGGTTCGAAACGTGAACACAACAGGATTTGAAATGAGCTTGAAAAGCGAAGAATCGATTACGACGAATTTAACAGCCGAAACGGTCAACTATTTTGCCATTGAACCCGGAGAAGGAGTAATCGGGAAAAAAAGGGTAACCGTTGGTCGGAACAGCGGAAGTAATGGAATTTCTTCAACACCGCTCGAAATAAAATATGACTCTACTTACACCGAGCCCGGATTGTTTGCAGGTTTGAACACTGCCGAAGATATCTTTGCTTCGACTTTACGTTATTCCAAAACCGGAGATTCAAGTTTTAATCTCGTCAAACACCGCGAAATGTCGGGAGAAACTTCCGAGATGAATACTGATGACTTGGGTTGGATGGTGATGGATTTTGCCGCCAATCAACCCGATGTTGGAACCGGTTTGAAAGAATTTCCTTTGAATAATACCTTGTCGTTTTATCCAAATCCGACGAAAAATACGGTCCATTTTAATTTCGAAAAACCAACCCATGTTGAAATTTTTGATTTGTCAGGCTACAAACTAATTGAGTCGGTTGTATTGGAATCAATAAACGTAAGCTTGCTTTCAAGCGGAATTTATTTTATGAAAGCGGAAGGTTATGCGCCCGTGAAATTAATTAAAATCCAATAAGCCGAATTTCATAAAATAGAGCCATTGTTGTTTCTAAATTCAAAAGAGTATTTATTCGACTACAGATTTGAATCATTAAAAAGTCCAAACCAAAAATCAAAAAAATAGGCTTTTATTTACTATTGATTTTTTTTATTAAGTGCTGAATTTTGATTAATTTGTGCATGGTTAAAATGGCCTGATTCGATCCAACTATATTCATTAAAGCATTCTGAGTTGAGAAAAATGTAGGCCAGGAATGTTCTTTTACCACAGGTTTCTGATTCATTCAATATTCGCTTTTTTATTTCCGAATATTGAACTATATTATATGTGACGAGTTTATAATGGTTAAATGTCGAAATTATGAACGTATTGTAAAACATAATAACGGTACCTTTCAGTCAAAATTAACGTATTAAACTTTATTAATTTTAAAATCAAACGATTATGAAAAGAAATTTACTTCTGGTTTTTATGACAATTTTTACGTTTATGAGCCTTTTGAGCTCCAACGTAACTTATGGTCAGGCAACACTCAAACACTCCTATACCTTCGAAGAAGGGACATACGAGGGGACAATAGTTTATGATCAGACCGGTTCGGTTGATGGAACTCTTGGAGGGGATAAGATCAATATTGCCGAAGGTAAGGCTACCGTTTCAGGAGCTTCAGTTAACAGCGATGGATGGATTTCTCTGGATGGAGTAGCTCTTGATCTTGCATCTTATTCTGCCGGTATTACACTTGAAGCATTTGTAGAAACTGGTGAAGTGCTTAATTCAAGCTTTACCATGTTAGCCTACTTTGGTACTTCAACTCCTGGGAATGGCTGTTTCTGGATTCAGCCTACAAGATCGGGAAATGAAACCCGGATTGAGACCAATAACGGTTCTTCTACCATTACTGCGTCGCTATCTGGGTATGAAGTGGATGACGGTAAAATGCACCATATTGTTGCTATTCTTAGTGCCGATGCGCTAACTTATTATCTGGATGGTGTAGTAATTGCTGAGGCATCAACAGAAGGTGCCGATTATATAAGTACTTTGGGTACCGATGTTGCCAATATTTTCAGGGGAGTAGACGGATGGAACGATCCTAATTATAACTCGAGCCTCGAGGAATTCAATATTTACGAAGGTGTTCTCGACGCTGCTACAATTGGAAAGCGTGCCGGAGTGTACCTGGGGCTTGATCTTTATAATGCATCTCTCGATACCATTACACTTAATGTGGGAGCCATGGATCCGACTTTTACTTCAGAGAATGATTTATATGAAGTAACTGTACCTTATGGAACAACATCAGTGAAGATTGATGCAAAAACAACAGTTGGTGGAGCAACCATAGAGATGTTTAATGGTCTGGGTGAGCAACTGGTAAATGGCGTTTTAACATTTGACAAGGAAGATGGTGACTTTGCAGAAATAGTAGTAACTGCACTTGATGGAGTTACAACACAATCTTATTACATCGATGTATTCCCGGAAGCCGGTGAAGCAGCAGCTACATTAGCTGATATTGAATTATCAGCAGGAGCTTTAACAACTGCCTTTGATATGAACACTACATCGTATGTTGCAATTGTTCCGGCCGGAGCTACAAGTGTAGATTTAACCGGTGTTCCAAACTGGGATGCTGCAACAGTAACAGGTGATGGAACGATTACTCTTACCGATGGAATGGCAACAGCATTAATTACCGTTACTTCTGAAGATGCTACGGCATCAATTGAATATACCGTTGAAATTTTTACCTCAATTGTGAGCATCGGTACTGAATATTACCTGGTGCATGAGGCCAATGGATTTGTAGCAACCGAAAGTGGCGACACTACTTTGAACCAGGTTGTTCTGGCTGAGGCGGTTGCCGACTCAACTGCACAAATCTGGGAATTTGAAGAAAGTGGTGAAGATGGTCAGTATTACATCAAAAATAAAGATGGTAATTATATCTGTCTTTCAGGTACTTCGGGTAATTCATGGGATGTGGAAGTTCGTTCGGAATTGCCAATAGATTTGGATAGCGCCCGTTTTATCATCAATGAATTTGAACCTGGTAAGCTAAAAATTATTTCTGTAGCCAGACTCAATGTAAGCGCCACAGCCAACTTGTTATCTCCAAATAATCCACTACTTGGTTCGGCACTGTTTGGTGACAAGTCATTGGGAGGACGCGAGGATCTTTCGGGATATACCGTATTTACGCTGAAACTGGCAAGTGATAAAGGTTTTGCTTCGCCATACGATCTTCATCTTTCAGATCTAACCATTAACGGTGCAGCGTTCAATCCTGTATTTGATCCTGCTTATACAAAATACTATGCCACTATACCTCCGGCAGTTACCTCTGTTGAAATTGCAGCTACACCTAGCGATGCAACAGCAACTGTAACAGGTACCGGTACAGTTGACGTTTCTGGCGGAAAAGGAACAATTACCGTGGTAGTTTCAGCGGCCGCTGATCCGCAATATACTCGTGAATATGTTATTAGTTATAGCGGGCTTGGGTTAACTCACTCGTTTACTTTTGAGGAGGGAACCTACGACGAAACAACCGTTTTTGATCAGGTTGGTTCGGTTAACGGAACAATTGGCGGTGATAGTATTACAATTGCTGATGGTAAAGCTACCGTAAGGGGAGCGACAGCCAACGATAAAGGATGGATTTCGATGGATGGTGCAGCGCTGGCGCTTAACACTTATTCCGAAATTACCGTTGAGGTAATGCTGGAAGCTGGAATGCAACAAAATTTAGGCTTCACCATGTTAACTTACTTCGGGACATCAACGCCCGGAAATGGATGTTTTTGGATTCAGCCTTCACGATCAGGTAATGAGTCGAGAGTAGAAACAAATAACAGAGGTTCTTCTCTTACTGCTGGATTTCCTGGATATGAAATCGACGATGGACTAAAACATCATGTGGTAGCAGTACTGAGTAAGTCTGCACTGAAATATTATCTTGATGGAGAATTGGTGGCAGAAAAATCAACAGATGACGTAGATTATATCAGTACACTCGGTACTGATGTAGCCAATATCTTCAGAGGAGTTAACGGCTGGGATGATCCTAATTACAATGGATCTATTTACGAGTATAATATCTACGAAGGAGAAATGGACGAAGCCACTATAATGGATCATACAGTTGAATTCTTGGGTGATGCTTCGCGCGATGCAACCTTGTCGTCGTTAACTGTTGATGTAGGTGCATTAATTCCTGCATTCGATCCGGAAGTAACAAACTATTCGGTTGTTGTACCTATTGGTACAGAAACCGTTACTGTTACTGCCGTTACAAACGACGAGAACGCAACAACTGTTGGTGATACCGCCGTTAATGTTTCTTCAGGAAGTGGAAGCACTACTATTGTGGTTACTTCTGAATTTGGTTCAACTTTTACATACACTGTTGGGTTCAGTAATCCTGAAGAATTTACCTTAATGCACTCTTATCCTTTCGATGACGGAACTGCTATTGATGTTGTTGGAGATGCAGATGGAACAGTAGTTAGTGGATCAATCGCCAATGGCGCTTATACTTCTGCTACTGATTCCGATTATGTTGAACTACCTGCTGCAACCATTGCAATCAATAACTACTCAGCAATTACTTTGGAAGCCTACATTTTTGCGGATGTAGATAACACCGGTGCCACAATGATGGCCTATTTCGGAGGAAATGAGAATGGTGTTGGCGGAAATGGACTTTACGTTACACCTGATCGCTGGTCAGAAAGCCGAACTGGAATTTCGTGTGGTAACATTACTGAGCCATGGAGTGCTGAACAAGGCGTTACCGGAAATCCTGTCGCTGTTGGCGAAAAACATCATGTTGTAAGTGTAGTAACCGATTCTTCTATTAAATTATACATCGATGGCTTGTTGGTCGGAGAAGCTGCCGTATCAGAACCTAATTCAATTTTTGCTTTAAGTACCGTAAATGCCTGGTTAGGTAAAGGTGGTTACGACGCCGATCCAAGTTGGATGGGATCCATCGATGAATTTAATATTTATAATGGTGCCATGGATGCTGCTACCATTGCAACGCACGCCAGTATGTATTTGTCTGACCTTACTTTGATGCATTCGTATACATTCGAAGATGGTACTGCTGCTGATGTTATTGGAACTGCCGACGGAACTTTGATGGGAGCAGGAACAATCGCGGATGGTGCATATACTGCTGCTGCTAATGGAGATTACATTGAATTACCTGCAGCTGAAATTGCAATCAATACTTATAGTGCCATTACTTTGGAAGGCTACATTTTTAGTGATGTTGATAACACCGCTGCTGTAATGATGGCTTATTTTGGTGGAAATGAGAATGGTTTAGGTGGAAATGGATATTTCATAACACCTGACCGTTGGACAGAAAGTCGGTCTGCAATTTCTTGTGGTAACATTACTGCTCCATGGGAAGCTGAGCAAGGTGTAACAGGTGATCCTGTAAGTGTAGGTGAAAAACATCACATTGTGAGTGTACTTACCGAATCAACAATCTCATGGTATATTGACGGTGTATTGGTTGGTGAAAGTGAAGTGTCGGGAGATAATTCAATCGCTAACTTAAGTACTGTGAACGCCTGGTTGTGTAAAGGTGGTTACGACGCTGATCCAACATGGATGGGTACTATCGATGAATTTAATATTTACAACGGTGCCATGGATGCTGCATCAATTGCAGAACGCGCTACTGAATATTTATCTTCTTCCGATGCAAGTCTTTCAGCTTTATCTGCTAATGTTGGTAGTGTTTCTCCTGATGCAATGAGTGGAAGCTCTGATTTTGTTGTGTTGGTTCCTGTTGGAACAAGCTCAGTGACTTTAACTGCAACACCAAATGCTTCTTCTGCAACAGTAGCCGGAGACGGCGAGGTTGATTTAACAGGAGGAGAAACAACTGTTATAATTGATGTAACTTCTGCCGATGGCACAGTTACAAAACAATTCTCAGTAGATATACTTTTTGATGATCCAACGTGTGCTGACAATTTGAATGAGAATAATCTTGTAGCTGATCCTGAAATGACAGATATGAGTTTGTGGCAAGGATGGGGAGCAAAAGGCCTTGTTTATGGTTTTGAAGCATATTGTGGAGGATCATCTATGAAACTTGGAAACGGAGGCGATGGTTGTGATGCCGCTTTAGATATCTCACCATTTGATTTTGAGCCAAATACAACGTATCGTATAAGGGTAATGGTAAAAACGGTTGATGGTTCAATCGGATTATTAGTTAAAGGAGCAGATCCCGATTTCGGTTATGCTATCGATACTTACGGTGAGTGGATGCAGGTTGATACCACTTTCACAACCGGGGAAAATCCTACTGATAATTTCATAAGCTTCAATAAGTGTGATTATAGCTCAAATTGTACGTATTGTTATGTCGATAATTACGAAATATTTGTTGACGACGGAACTTCTGCTATAGAAATAAGTGAGGCAAACATTAAAGTGTATCCGACTTATACAAGCGGTGACTTTAAAGTTGAAACCAATGGAAGTCGTGGAATGATCTCGGTGTACAACCTAACCGGTAAACTTGTACTTCAGAAACAAATCGAAAGTAATCTTGAGTCTGTTACTGTTAGCAACGGAGGAATGTACATTATGAAGGTTGAAAACGAAGAAGCCAAAAGAACATTTAAAGTCTTCAAAACACGATAAGTTTCTTTGACAAAAAAATTACGTTTAGGTAATTAGGAAGTATATAAAGGGCTGTCGAATTTAATTTCGGCGGCCCTTTAATTTCAATAAGTTATGGTAACATCATAAAAGATTTTTTGAATGATTTCAAATTTTTATGTCACAATTAATTTTTACTTCGACGAATTGCTTTTAACGAAAGACTAACTTTTGATTTTTACTTCATGATTTTAAAAAACGACATACGGCTATTGGGAACATTTGTCTTTTTCTTCATTTCTGTTTTGACACTAAAAGCACAGAGTTGGCCGGCCGGAATTCACGATCCGTCGAGCATCGTTAAATGCGACGATACTTATTGGATTTTTGGAACAGGTGACGGTATTTACAGTATTTATTCAAAAGATTTAATTTCGTGGCACGACGGACCGACACCTTTCACAAAAACGGATTATCCAGCCTGGATCAATACTTATGTTGGTGAATTTGATGGATTTTTTTGGGCTCCGGATATCATCCACATGGACGACAAATATTACCTGTATTACTCTTGTTCAGAATGGGGAACCATGACCTCAACCATTGGTTGTGTAACCAATAAAACTATGGATCCCGAAGATCCGGAATACGAGTGGGTTGATGTTGGCTTTTTAGGAATCTGGTCGTACCAACCGGGTTTGGCACTGAATGCAATCGATCCATCGCTTTCGAGGGGTCAGGATGGTAAAATCTGGATGGTTTATGGCTCGTTTAATGAGGAAGGAATTGTTATAACAGAAATTGATTCGATTTCGGGAAAACCAAAAACTTACGCAGGAAATCTACCCGGAAAAAGTATCGCCAATTCGTGGACAGGTAGTTGGTATGGCGAAGGTGAGGGTGCAGCAATGATTTACCGAGATAATTTCTACTATCTTTTTTACAATAAGGGTGGTTGTTGTAACGGTATCGGTAGTAGCTATTTTATTGTTATGGGAAGATCGGCAAGTCCCAAAGGTCCGTTTATTGATAAAGACGGAAAAGCATTGCGAACAACCGGGCAAGCCAGCGGAGGAACTGTAGTCTTGAAACATGATAACACCCGGGGAACGGATGACCGTTACTACGGTCCGGGGCATTTTGGGATGTACCGCGAAAATGGAATTGATTATGTTAGCTTTCATTACTACGATCCCAATGGTTATTATCCGGGTGCGCCAAATAATCAGGGCGGACCAACGTTGGGACTGGCAAAATTGGTTTGGGGAGAAGATGGCTGGCCTTCGATATCGCTCAATTTTTTAGATGAAGGAGTTTATGCTTTTGAAAATGCATTGAGTGGAAAAGTAGCCGACGTGTCTTCGCATGCACTTGCCGAAAATGCGTACTTGTTTCAGTATGCTTTGGATTCCAATTATTATACCCAAAAATGGGTACTGAATTCGCTTGGAACCGGTGAATATACCATAACCAATTATGCCGATCCGGATATGTATGTGGAAGCAAGCGGAACAAACGAGGCAACAAACTTATGGATCACTTCCGACTATACCGAGGAAGTGAATCAGAAATTTAGAACGGTAACTTCACCCAATGGTCAATCCATTATTTATCCTTCGACCAAAGACGCAGCATGGAGGCTTTTTTCTCCAACCAGTTCTGATGGAAGGATTTCACTCGGGCGTAATCCGCATGAGGATTTTCAGCGATGGTATGCCCTTCCGTTTGATGAATTTATTGAGGTTCCCGAATCCAGAATTACAATAGATCACACCGCAGGAACCGATAGTGTTGTGGTGCATAGTAATGGTTTATGGGGAGCCACGGTTTTGTACGATTCGTGGATGAGTGTGGAGGCTTCGGGAGAAAAAGATGGCAAAGTAATTCTAACTTTTGATGAAAACCCGAATGTTTCAGACCGAAGAAACCGGATTTATGTAACTTCAAATGGTGGTCAGTCGGAAATGATTGTTGTAACTCAACCTGGGAGACCAACCGGTATTGACGATTTAGCTGATGACAATCCGACTATTATTTATCCGAATCCCGCAAATCAGGAAGTATTTGTCGAAAGCAACAAAAATGGTCAGCTGTCGGTTTACAATCAATCGGGGCAAAAAGTTGGCTACTTCGATATCGAAACCGGGAAAAATAAATTGAATATTAGCGATTTTAAGAGTGGCATTTACCTTTTTCGAATTGTTACTGCCAATAAAACCATTGTCAAAAAGCTCGTTAAAAATTAAAAGAAAACCAATAAACCCAAGTTTTCCCAGATTATTATTCTTTTATATACCAATTATTTTCGTCCATTAATTTTGTACGAATGGCTTGTTCGTTACTTGTGTGTTTTGCAGCCACTTTGTCGGCCAGATAAGCTGGATCTCCGCGACGAATTGCAATCCGCATCAGGTCTTGAAAACGGCCACCTTCGAATGCAGTTTCCAGTGCTAATTCTTCAATAATTTTGTCTTCTACGTAATTGATAGAATCCTGTAAAGTACTTGAAGGAGGAATCATAAAATCGATTGCACGATCAACATTTCCACAGCCGCGGGAATGCACGCCTACGTTTTGGTCGAATACGATGTTTTCAAAATCTACGTAATCAATAAAAGTGCCGGTGGAGTCGGTATAAACAGTGTATTTTTCGTGGCGTGGTACAATGGTGTCTACCGCCAAAGCATCGGAGTTCATTCCGTGTTTTAATACTGCGAAAGCCAGATTTGGTTTCCCTGCGCGATTTACCGCTTCGGCATAACGTAAATAAAGTGTTGCCACGCGGTACATAAAAATTGCTTGCGACGACTGTGCATCCTCTTCCAGAATTAAATATTTTGTAATCACATTCTCGCTGGCTTGCACTGGCATTGAATTATCGGGACCAATATAAGAACCGACCGGACCTCTTAAATCTCCCGGATTTGTGGCGTTTGCATTGTAATAGTAAGTTTGTTCTGCCCATTTATTAATTGCAACTTCGGAAGGTTTTAGCTCGTAATTCTCGACGGTCATTTTATACAACTCATTTTCTTCTCCCAAATCAATTGATCCTGCAATTAATGTAATTTGTTCGTTGTTGGTAAGTTCAAAAATATTCAGATAATTCTGATCAATCAAGTTCCGGCGAACAAAAACACCGTTATCAACTGTCCAGGTTGAACTGTACCTGTCGTTGATCACATATCGTTTGTCATCGATTAAAGCATAATATTCGCGGGCTGCATTTTCGTATTGCCCGTTCCACAAGTAAAGGTCGCCTAATAATAGCGGGATGGGAATAAAAAGTTTTTCGCTTGTCATATCAACTCCCAACGAAATTCTGCCCGGATTATCGGTTAATTTAACAGGTTCGAGATCCTGTATTAAAACCGGAACCAATTCCTGAATCGAATATTCAGGGAAAGTAGCTTCTGCTTCCTGTACGGTTAAAACCGAATTCTCGTAATATTTTGCTGTGCCATAATTTAAAGCAATCTGCATGTAAGTCCAGGCACGAATTGCTTTGGCGGCTGCATATTCTTTGAATAAGGATTTTTCTCCTCGTGCGGTAAGGGCCGTGTCGATGTTGTTAATCAGATAATTACAGTGATTGATTACCGAGTAATAATCTTCGACAGCGTTGTACGGATTATTTTTTGATATTTCGAAGTTGTTAATTTCGCTCAATTCAAGTCCTGCATATTCGGTGATGTCCATCAGGTCGCCTTTTAATTCCCCAAGTAAAACATAGCGATCGGCCAGTTTCTGGAACTTTGTAAATATTCCGATCATCGAATAAATCGAGTCATTCGGTGTATCAATCTGATGGTCTTTCGGGAACATAATACGTTCAGATTCAACATCCAACATCGAGTTGCAGCTGGTGGTAATCACTGTCAGAACGATTAGTCCGAGTAATATTTGATTTAATTTCTTCATCTTTTTTTCTTTAATACGGTTTTAAACTCCGCTTCCTTCAAACATTTTCTGATAACAGATTACAAGTTCATTTTAATTCCGATAAAATAACTTCTGGTTTGCGGCAGCATGCCTGCATCAATTCCCTGGTAAAGCACTTCGTTTTTCACCGAAACTTCAGGATCTCGTCCTAAATAATTTGTTAGTGTAAACAGGTTGTTGGCCGAAATCCAAATATTAAGTCCTTCGATTATAGTGCTTTTTAAAGGAACCGTGTAACCCAGCGACAACGTTTTAAAACGCAGGTACGATCCGTCTTCGATCCAACGGTCAGAAAAACTTGAGTTGCCCATCGGGTCGGTATAAATTGCTTTGGGTTGATTGGTTTCCTGTCCTTCGTAAAACCAGCGATTCAACATTGCCGTTGTCTGGTTCCAGGGATAACTTCCTTGTTCCAGATTTGCTCTTAGCGCATTGTAAACATCGTTTCCATATGAATAGGTGAAAAGCATATCTAAAGTGAAATTCATATAATGAATTGAACTGTTTAAAGTGCCATAAATATCCGGATTTGGATCGCCAATAATCTGACGGTCGTTATCGTCGATGATGCCATCCTTGTTCAAATCATCGAAATGCACGTCGCCGGCTTCGAAGAAATGAGAAATCCCGTTTTTGTCGACAACTTTCAGGTCTGCAGCTGAGGCCGATTCTTCATCTGTAAAAACACCAAGGTTTTTGTATCCATAAAAAACACCACTCGAATTTCCAACCGATGTCAAAATATCGGCACCGTATAATGATGTAAGGTAATCACCATCGGGCAGCGATTTGATTTGATTTTTATAATGGGCAACACTAGCACCCACTTCCCATTTGAAATTAGAGTAATTGATCAGTTTTACATCGGTCGAGAATTCAAAACCATTGTTCGATAACTCACCGCCGTTGCCCCAATAATATCCGTTACCCGAAACTTCAGGTAATGATTTCAGGAAAAGCAGGTCTTTGGTTTTGTTGCTGTACAAATCGGCAGATACCGATAAACGGTCGTTAAACAACATTGCATCGATTCCAAAACTTGCTTTGGCTGTGGTTTCCCACTGTATTTCTGTATTTCCGATGTTGGCCAGAATTAAACCATTGGCGCGGTCCATGTAACGAGTTGATTCGAAATAAGCACTCCAGGCGTAAGGATCGATGTCGTCGTTACCTGATAAACCGTAACCAACACGCAATTTCAACCAATCGACAGCATCAACATTAGCCATAAATTCTTCAGAAGAAATCAGCCAGGCTGCATTTACCGATGGAAAAACGGCCCAACTGCGATCGAACAACTGGAAACCGCCCTGGGTTTCGCTCCCGAAACGTGAGGATGCATCGATGGCCAAAGCAGCAGAAACGAAATAACGATTGTCGAAATTGTAATCACCCGACAGGTAATTCGATATTGATTTTACGCGGTTGTTTACACCGTCGGTTTTTCTGATCAGCTGATTTAAAAGATTTCTTTTCTGATCGGAACCCGAGTTGTGTCCTTCTCCATAATCTGCTTCATAAAAATTGGAAATGTAGCGAAAACCTGCCACTGCTTTTATATTGTGCACTTCTTCGATTTGTTTCACAAACATCAGTTGTGTTTCGTCGAATATGTTAATATTCCTCACCACCTGACTTTTAAAAACGTTTTCCGAAATTCCAATTCCGGGTAGTTCTTGATTGGCCACACCCACCACTGGGCTGTAATTGGTTTCCTTGAACTTGTCGATTGCATAATCAAACTGTGTACTTAATGTAAGGTAAGGCGACAGTTTAAATTCGGGTTTAAACCCAATCGAAAGCCGGTAGTGTTTATTTGTATTCAATGCATTTGCAATAATTGCCGTTGGGTTTCCCACATCAAATTCATCCGAATCTTCCAAATCAGTTGTTAATGATCCGGTCGGAGTATACGAATACGGACTTAGAAAAGGCGCCTTCACTAAAGCTAAGAAAGAAGGAGATGTGTAGGTATTAATACCGTCATCGAGCAAAGTGCGATCGATGCTGGTGTATCCAATGTTCATTCCTAGTTTAATGTTGTCAGAAAGAAAGAAATCGGCATTGGTGCGGGTATTCAGGCGCTGCAAATCGGTTGTTTTAACAATTCCCTTATTTCCGGTGTAACCGAGCGAGAAATAGTAGAGTGCTTTTGCATCACCACCGCTAACACCGATGTTGTAACTATGCGTAAATCCTTGTTGATATACTTCGTCGTTCCAATCGGTATTGTTGTGATATTTTTTATAAGTAATCGAATTCGGATCGTCGTTTAAATAAGGAATTTCGTCGATCTGTTCAGAAGGCAGATCTGTTGAACCCATCAGATCGGTGGTATAAACCCGAAACTGATCGCCGCTCATCATCGGCAGCGATGTTACTTTTTCGGTGAGGCCGACAAAAGAATTAAAAACAATTTTAGTCGCTAAATCCTTCCCACGTTTGGTTCTGATTACAATAACTCCATTACTCCCTTTCGATCCGTAAATTGAGGTTCCGTCTTTGATAACTGTAACACTTTCAATGTCGGTCATGTCAATATCATTCAACGGATTGTTGTGAAATCCGTCGTTCACCGAACTCATATCGAAATAGTTGTTCCAGATTACACCGTCGACAATATAAAGTGGTTGTGCATTCATATTCACCGAGTTCAATCCCCGAATAAACAAAGATGTACCCATGCCGGAGTTGCCTGTGCGATTTATCGCCCGAACATTTGCCCCCAGTTTTGTCTGAATGGCATTATCGACCGAAAGAAAAACCGGATTTCCAAGGTTGTGTGTACCTTCGGTAGCATTCACAGCGTACGAAGAACGAACCGGACCAACCAGACCTTCAATATCCTTGTAGGAATCGAGGAAAACATCAGAATAAAGATCTATTTCAAGATTTTCTTTTCCTTGAACCGGAACTTCTCTTTGGTTGTAATCGAAAGCAACAACGATCAAAATTTCACTTGCAGATGTGACTTCGATCTCGAATTGTCCCTGTTCGTCAGTAGTTGCAGCTGTTTTATGGTTTTGCGCATGCATCTGAGCCGCAACAATTGGTTGTTGCGTTTTTGCATCCCTTACGACACCTTTCACTGTGAATGCCCGCGGATTGACCACTCTAATTGAATCGTGTACCGCCGAATCAACAATTTGAGTTGTATCGGTTTGTCCATAAGCTACGTTACATGCTGCCAAAGTTCCGGCTATAAAGATCGAACGCAGGAATTTTCGCATGAAATGATTCCTCATCGTATTAGTTATTTTAGTGTCTATGTTCATTATCATCCTATCTATTAATTTGAACCTATTCCAAAACCGGTTCTAAAATGATACAATCGATACGCATTATCCGGCTAAAATCTCCAGACTGCTCTTCCTGTGTTGATACATCGTTAATAACCTCCAGTTTTACCGCAACTCTATCGTATTCCTCGCTATAAACGTTCGCGAATTCGAAATCAAACTGATCGACAAACATCTTGGTAAGGTTTAAAGTATCGGTTATGTTGTTTTCAGGTGTAACACGTTTTATAAAGGTACTTCCGCTCGATCTCCGAATATAGGTGAGCTGAAATTTTGCTTTTGTTGGTGTGTAGTTATTTGGATCTACAATATTAGCAGGCACAAAAACACAGTAAATATTGTATTTTGCCGAAAGTGTATTTGGTATCGAAAATTCAACAGCCGGAGCAGTCGTTGTTGGATCGACCAAAATGTAATAATTGTTCGACGCTGTATATTCTGTACCGTAACTCGATCGTATAAAAACATTACTTCCGGTGTTGGTTCTGCCAAACGTGTGTTCCGCTTCAACTTTAATTGTTTTAAACCACGAAGAGGTGTCGGGGTAAGGCATTTGATTGGTAACGTATGCAAGTCCGTTACTCAGCGATTCGTAATCCAACCCTTTAAAAAGTTCGCTTGGATTGTGGAATACATTCCCATAAGTCGATATCAGCGAGTCGTACTTTTCTGGTTCACTAATTCGGTCGCGATAAAGCATGTCCTGAACTATGGTATAGCGTGTCATTTCCTTTTGTCGATCGGTACTACCGGCATCGTCGGGGAAATTATAATATCCTTTGATTTTAGAATAAGCCTCGTTCCATGCATTGTTATCAGGCATAATTGCGGTATAAATACTGTCTTCTGAATCGATGGCTCCAAGTCTTTCCAAAACCGGATTTGAGATTACAAAAATGCTGTCGTAAATTACCTGACCTTCTTCATTTGAGCCTATCTCGGTGCTGTTCTCAGCATCAAAAATAACTTGCGACTGTCCGTAAATATATTCGCGCAATGAGTCGAGTCCACTTGTTTCTCCCAAATATTCCCAAAGGTTGGCAACGTAGGGGGCATAACCATCGATCTCATGAATCAATCCGTTTTTTGTAGGTTGATTGGGTTTGGAAATGAGGTTCTCTCCAAAACTGTATCCCGATGCATCTTTGGCAAAACTTACATATTTGCTGTTCAACATTCGGATGTATGAATAATCAACTCCGGATGTAGTAATCCTGCTGCGGGCGATGTGGTTCTTCACTGTTTTTGTAAGCAGTTCGGTGTTCGATAGATCAAAACCCGTTAGTGCATCGTTTTTTGGTGCCCAAACTGTGTAAGCCTGCGAAGCATTCAGAATATTGTCGTAACCGGTTATTTCCAACATGTTGGAAAATGTGCTCAGTTCCGGTTGTTCTTTGATGTACTCGGTCACTGTTTTGTCGGGAAGATCAAAAGATGCTTCATCATAATGGTTATCCCATTCTTGTGTACAGGCTGTAGCCAGCAAGAAAATGATCAAGACCGAGAGGGGAATAATTCCCTTTAAATAGTTGTATTTCATTGTGAACAGCATTTCATTCGTTTATATTTTCAATTTTCAGCGGCAATTCGTGTCTGTCAGCAGGCAGCGAATTCGCTTGAAATATATTCATCTGTTTAGCAATTTTTATCATGCTTGTTTCTGTTCTTAATAAATGTCTTCGTACTCCAACACTTCCAGCGGAACAAATTCCAGGTAGTCGAACATAAATTCACCTGATTTTACCGCTTTCACTGAAAAGGTGTGCGTACTCCACTCATTAAAAGTATATATACCCAAAATCCGTCGAAGAACCTGATCTTCCATGCGCGCACTGGCGCCACTGTACCACCACTCTGCAATAACTGTATAGCTGGCAGGACCTTTCATGTAACCACGATTGCGCATCGCTTTATCGTTTTCAAAACCATCAGGGTCTCGTGAGTCTGTACCCGGAAGTTGATAACCTATATCGGGATTGTTAGCCGACAAACGTAAATCGAGTGGAATACCGGTCGGGATATCATCCCAATACAATTGGGCCACTCCTCTCCCTCCTGTCGGCTGGTAACCAAAACGTACTTCGTAGGTGCCCGGAGGAATTGTTGGTGTCGTAATATCGAAATCATATAAACCTAAAAGGAACATTTCGTCTCCCTGATAATCCATAAATCGGTCATCAGCATTAAAATAATGGACCTCGGTGGTTGACGAGGCATTAATTCGGTCAACGAATCCATTAGGAAGAAACCATCGTTCAGAAAATAGACCACCGCCTACATGAGAATTCCCAACTCGAATGTTGTTATTTACAAACTCGGGAAAGAAACTGGAAACATCCATTCTCAGGCGTTTGGTAGAAAGCATTCTTTCAACATCAGCATTGTAAACCAGGATATTGTCAATTTCGTGATAAACCCCATTCAATGCATCATTATCGAAATTTTCTGTAAGACGAATGGCCTGACCAGATTCGGGAATCATATTAAAAACATTGTATTCATTTGTTGTGCGAAGTGTGCGCACCTCCAATAATGTATTCGGACACAGGGTTTCAATGTATTCGAACATATCCACTACCTTAACTGAGTGACTTTCACCTGTTGATTCGTAATTCATCCCCGTGTTGTCATATTTCTCGATAAACAGTCTCATGGGAAGCTTTTTATTGAGCAAGTGGTATGCTACAAACCGGTTCAAACTGTTTTTCCTATTTGTCACGTCGGTAATCGAGGCATCTTCGGGATATATGTCATCATATACCTGTTTGGCATAAGCTTTCATATCATCTAAATTATTGATGTTATGTTCGGCATAGGTATCGTTGCTTTCCATTAAGGCCGTAAAACCATATTTTCTTTCCCGCGGAATGCGAACTCTGGCATAATTATATATGTATCCCGAGTTTTCTCTCGCTACCCATTCCGGATCAGGTACATAACTCTCATCTTTTATCAAACGCAAGTTCTGATCGAGGCCAGTTGCCTCCAAAGCTTCAAGAAATAAAGAAAAATCTTCATCCTTGGCAATGGCTTCAACCAATGTATTATCGGTTGGAGATACTACTTCACTGATCTCCTGAATAACTCCGTTGTGAACCTCAATGTCTTTGGTTGTAATTGTAGAATACGAATTTACAGTGTAAACCAGACCATTTTCATCGGTAGAAATTCCAATGTCGACAAAGCGGCCACTCATGGTTTGTTTATTTAAAAAACCTTCAACAAATTCATCGGTAGTGATGGTAAAATCCTTGATAATATGATTGTAAGCGATTTTTTTAAGTTCATCAACCGTAAAATCATTAATCGAGTTTTTTCCTTTGCTTTGGTAAAACCGATGCATCGCTTCATCGTCGGGTACAAAACAGGTGTAATCGCCATAGGCATTTAATAATCCGAGTACTCTGGTTGTGTCGAGGAGTGCTGTAAATTCGGAGTATTTCTCCGGACGGTTCCTGATGTATTGCCCAACTGTTTCACCAGTGAAAGTATAGTAATTGTCACCTATATCATCGCTGATACAGGATGGCATTACAGACATTAAAGTTGCAAATGCGATTATTGACAGTGTTATTCCTTTGGTGCCGATTTTTGCTACCAATTTTTGGAAAACTGTTCGATTCATTTTATAGATTTTCATTCTCAATACTTTTACTAATTATCTTCACCGTTAACCTTATAAAATTCGTTTTGTACAAGGGCAGAGTTTGCCTTTAATTCATCGGTATGTACAGGCAAATACAAGGCATCCATAACCGACATTTTATTTGATTCTCCGGATGAACCTCCTGTGAATTTTTTTGTCACATAACTCAGAAGTGGTGCAGGCGAATCAACTCGTCTTGCCAAACGCATCAGGTCGAACCAGCGCTTTCCTTCAAACATCAGTTCGCGCTGGCGTTCTCTCATGTACAACTCATCTAGTTTGAGCTTTGAGGTATAATTATCGGCCATTAAACCCTGCTCATCTTCCTCGATATTCGATCTCATGTAAATAGTATTTAACAACGCAATGGCTTCGTCGACATTACTGTCAAGTTGAATCAGCGCTTCGGCCTTCATCAGGTAGATTTCTGAAAGTCGGTAAACAATCCAGTTGGCTGTTACATTTCGGTAGTAATAATAACTGACTTCAGTTGTCGCATCTTCAAGGCGCTCAACACCTGCATATTTAAATACATAATAACTATCGCCACCGGTTTCTTTTCGTAAAAAATCTTTCTCACGCAAATCTTTGCTACTTTCTTTTGTGTTGGCTACAATGAAGTTAAACGGGCTGTATTTCCCGGTAACCAGAACACTTGGAAAACTCCATTGCCCGGTTGGATTTCCTACGTAACCGTAGTAGTCGCGCACAATCCAATTGTACATTAGGTCTTCGTCGAATTGCAATTCGAAAATGCTTTCTTTAGAATTGCCCTGATAAAAAACTTTTGGAATTACATTTTCACCAATTTCGAGTTCAAGATCAGAATTCGGATCATTTAGTATCTCGTCGCACATTGCTATACACTTATTGTATTCTTGTTGCCAAAGGTAAATGTCGGCCAAAAGTGCCCGAACTGCGTTGGTCGTAATTCTCCCTTTTGTATATGCAAGTGTTTCATAATTGTCGCGCGAATATTTTAGAGCAGTTTGCAGATCGGCAACAATGTTATTCAGAATAGTTTCTTCCGACGATTGAGGAATGCTATAATCTTGTGCGTCGTCGATACTCGGTTCGCCTACCCATGGAACATTCTCGAATGTGCGTACCAGGTAAAAGTACATCAGTGCGCGTATTGTAAGTACCTCTGCTTCCATCGAATGGAGTTTCGATTCTGTGAAGTTGGCGTCAATTTCGACAACACCCGGTGCATAATGTAAAAAGTTGTTGCAATTATTTATTACAGTATAAAATGAACCCCAATGGCAATAACCGTTATCGGCGGTAATATCTACGTTTAGCATTTTAGACATATCGGATGGCATGCCCCTTCCATAGGTTACATTGTCGGATCTTAGTTCTCCCCAGACCAACATTCTGCTCATCACATCTACTTCGGTCATCGAGCGATAACATGCAGCAAGCACCTGGCTTACCTGACTTTCGTTTTGCCAGAAATCATCGAGTACGATTTCACTCTCAGGCCTGATATCGAGCCAGTCGGAGCAACCCGACATTACGATTATTAGGCCTGTTATTGTTAATATGGAAAATAATTTTTTCATCTTCATCATTCATTTAAAAAGTCACTGAGACTCCAAAAGTTGCATCTTTCGAACGCGGAGTTGGAGAGTTGTCAACACTCACACCAAATGAGCCGTAACCTACTTCCGGATCAACACCTGTGTATTTTGTCAATACAAATAAGTTGTTAATGGTAAGGTAGAAACTCACTTGTTGCATTTTGTATTTTTTCAATTTAGCTTCCGGAATTGCATAGTTAAAGGTTAAGTATTTCATTCTAAGAAAAGAACCATCTTCAACATAACGATCGCTTCCCAGCCAGTTGTAACCGTAATTGTACAAAGCACGCGGCATTTCGGTTACGTCACCGTCTTTTCTCCATCGCCAGTTTACCGAAGTACTCTGATTGTTTAAGTAGTACATATTTTCGGCATTCATTCGGGCCATGTTAACGATGTCGTTTCCAACACGAAAATTGAAAAATGCCGTTACAGAAAGGCTTTTATACCTTAAGGTTGAACCAAAACCACCGTTAAACATGGGATTAGAATTCCCAAGGTAAACAATGTCAAGCTCGTCGATGTTTCCATCGCTGTTAATGTCTTCATAAATGGCATCGCCACCTCTGAATTGATATTCGTTACTTTTGCCGTACGCAAAATACATGGGCAACGGATTACCTTCTTGGTCGGAAAAAACATTTCCGTTTTCATCGCGTGCAACCGGTGCGTTCTCTTGTACGCCTTCTATATAATCGTTGTATTGATACACTCCTTTGTAGCGGAATCCATAAATAGATCCGTAAGCATTTCCTTCCTGAATTCGAGACAAATAAGTTCCGTTTGTATAGTTGTAGTCGGCATTGTAAGAGGCGAGAATATCGTCTCTTAACTCAACAATTGTATTTACATAATTTGATAAGTTGAAATTGAAATCGACCGTAAAATCTTTAACACGGATGGCCCGGTTGGTAAAGAAGTTCAGTTCCCATCCATTATTATCCATGGTTCCCACATTCTGAACCGGTACATTATTAAAACCTGAAGAGCTCGGAATGCTCAGGTTATTAAACAATAAGTCTTCTGTATGTTTATTGTAGAAATTGACTTCGAAATTAAAACGATCGTTAAAAAAACCAAGATCCATACCGTAGTTGAACGATGTTGATTTCTCCCACCTTAAATCGGCTAAACGCAATGTTGTTGGCCGGGTGGCTGCCATATCGATATAACTTCCGTACGGCGAGTAACGACTAAAGTGAAGGTATTCTGCATCCGGATCGTTACCGGCAACACCCCAACTTGGGCGAAGGGCAAACATGCTCAGCCATTTACTGGTTGATTGCATAAAATCTTCATCTGAAATGATCCACTTTGCCGAAATTCCGGGGAAATTTCCGTATTTGTATTTTTCACCAAATTTTGTACTGCCTTCTCTACGAAAAGTTGCGCCCAAAATGTAGCGGTCTTTGAAAACATAATGGCCTCTAAAAGTAAGTGCGTTGGATCGGAAAGAATACCGACTTGTGGAAATACCAGTAGAATAGCCATAACCCGATGCATCAACAATATTACCTGAAGGAATATTGGTAACACCCATTCCTTGAGAAGAACTGTTTCCGGTAATAATCTGCAGATTTCCCTGTACCAAAAGCGAATGATCGGAGTTATAAATTTTGGGTTGCCAGGTAATCTTGTTGTCAGCTAAAACAGTAGTACTTTCCGAGTCGTAGCTGTCGGCGGCATTAATGGCTCCGTCGTTCCAGGGTGCATTCGATACTTCAGCGGGTAAAAACCTACTCACTTTATCGTTGTTTACATCAAACGAAACATCGAGGTTGTACCTCAGCGTCTGGATTTCTGGATTCAGCAGGTCGTATTGTAACCTGAAAATTGGTCGAATACGGTAATTTTTCAGGTTGTTGGTTGCCAATTGGGCGGTTGCCACCGGATTTCTTAAATCACGCTGATCGGGATGCAAGGTAGAACTTCGCGAAATGTTATAATAAACATCTGTTTCATCGCCTTCCAGATTTTGCTGATATATGCTTACATTGGGCATTTTTCGATAAGCAATCCCTAAAATATTGTCATAATTCCTGTCGTTATCGGTATAGAAGAAAGTTAATTCCGTAATAAATTTAATCCTGTCAGAAACCGAATAATCGAGATAAGCAGTCGATGTTATCCGATTCATTTTTTGCCCGATAACAGTACCAGTCTGTGTCAGGAATCCGGTAGAAACCCGGTATCTTGCTCGTTGACCCCCACCCGAAACATTCAGGTAGTTATCGTGTTTAAATCCTATTTGCGACACCGCATCAACCCAGTCTGTATTATTGTTGAAGTTTTCATATTCAGAGAAGGTCGGATCATACAAAAATTCGCGCACATTGGCAGCATTTTCATTCTGCTGTGGATTGAAATATGCCTGTTTCATCATCATTGTATAATCGTCACCGTTCAACATGTTCAGGCCTTGTGGTTGTTTTGCGGCTGTAAAACGGTACGAATACTGAACACGAGTAGGCCCCGAGGCTCCTTTTTTTGTTTTGATAACAAGCACGCCGTTGGCTCCTTTTGAACCCCAAACTGCAGTTGAAGCAGCATCTTTTAATACGGTAATTTCTTCAATATCATCGGGATTTATGCTCAACATGTTTGCATATTGTTCCTGGTTTGCAGCTGCAAAATCGAAAGAAGGATCGACGTTAATTTCATATGGGAAGCCGTTTACTACGATTAATGGTTGTGTGTTCGCATTAATAGAAGATGTTCCCCTAATCCTCATGGTTGCGCCCGATCCAAGGTCTCCGGAGTTGGCAACAATATCCAAGCCGGCAATACGACCTTGCATTGCTTCATCGATTGAAGTTACCTGAACTCCTTCGAATTCTTTGGTACTCAGGGTTTGAACGGCGGTGGAAAGTTCGCGTTGAGGAATATCAAAACTTCCGTCGGAAATTTTCTTTTCCGCAGTAATTACAACGTCTTCAATTACTTGTAGATCTTCTTTCAGATCAATATCGATCACATTTTGTGCTCCGATTTTTTGGCCCTGGGTTATAAATCCAACAAAGCTGAAGACAATGTTGTTTTCCGGGTTTTTTATTCTCAGAACATACTGTCCGTTTATGTCGGTGATAGTTGCACTTATGATTCTTTTTTTATCGTCAGCTTCGATAACTGTGGCTCCTACAAGTGTTTCTCCATCCGTTGCCGAGCTAACCGTACCCCTGACCACACGGTCGGTTCTGGTGCTTTGCCCCGGAGAAACAAAAGGGATGAGCAGATAAAAAAACAGAATTGTTCCAACAATTTTAAATTTCATATTTGTTGTCATTTTATTCAAACCTCAAAATATTATCAATCTGGTGGATAACTGCCGTAGAAGACGTAATAATGGATGAACTTGCAAATTCAGAACCTGTACCGGTTCCGTCGATTTCGCGATAAGCTTGCGGGTTCCCACTAAAAATGTAATCTCTTGTAAGAATGTTGTAGAGTCCGTTATCTCTGATTACATGGGCGGTGCCATAATTTTCTGTATCCAGTTTTATATTTTCGCCATCGCATGTAATTCCGAGTCGGTAATATTTGTCTTTGTATGTTTTGAATTGTGTTTCAAGATTATCTTTTTTAATGGTGGCTGTTTGATATAGTTTGTAATACGTTTCGCCATCCAGAAAAACTGAATTGTCTTGAAAGTGATACCGTAAAAAACGTTCCAGTTTCGAGATTTCATCATTTTTTACTTGCGCATCTTCTAACCTGTCGATTTGATCCCAGTTCATGATCAACCCTTCGTCGATGGCTTGCAGTATTGCTTCGTTGGTAGGAACATAAACCGAATAATTAAAAGTATTAAAGAAACTGATGTTGAAATCGATACCGTAATAGTTGGTCTTTTTTACAAATATTTCTTTGTTTGCAGGAAATCCGTTTAACAGCCCAAAAAACTCGCTGAATTCGGGTGTTTCGCTCAATATTTTATACACCGATTGCAAAGGTGTTTGTAGTGGTTTATCGACAAAATAAGTTGTGCCGTTTTCTTGTCTGTAAAGACCTTCGTCAACCACATTAACCACGGTGTTTGTTTGAATGTCGTACCCTGCCTGCACTTTCAGATTAAAACCTGTGCCTTCTACCTGAATGATGTTACCGTTTTTAGTGAAATAGTATTTGCCCCCCGATTCTACATCGTCGATTACGATATGCGAGTCGAGCAAGTCGAGCAAACGATTGGTAAGAAATGACCTGTTGGTTATTGTACTTACCGAGTCGCCTACGGTACCGGTTGCCAAATCGTACGCATAAACAGTTGCATTTACTGTATTGGTTTCTGTATTATACCAGTATTTCATCACTCCTTTTACATCTTTAGCATAGGAAATCGGATCGATATAATCTTTAAAATACTCATCTGTAGGAACAAAGAAACTGTAGGTGCTTTTAAGTGCATTCAGGTATAGGTCGAATTCGTTTTCACTCACTGCCCAGTTAAATACAGCAGTTTTATCGCTCAAAAGAACCGGAGCATAAACCGAAATATAATCGTTTGGAGGATATACTTTGTTGGTGTTATAAACCACGCCATTTACTCCAACGTACGAACTGGCAATATCTCCGGGTTGAATCGGAATAGGTGAGTTGTTGGCATCTACCAATTTGTCGAAACGACCAGGAACTGTTTCGAGAAATGATTCACGAAGATGCCTGTTCAGCAATTTCATAATGATATAATCCGGTGTTTCCTCCCAACTGCCAAAACGATTTCTCAATATTACTCCTGCTCCATTTTCAAAATATTCGGTCATTGCTGCATTCGTTGGAGCTATAACTGCCGCCATATCCGACTGCAACGAACTATTGGCAGCAGACGAAACATAATTGTTACTGCCCGGATTGTAAGGTAAAAGAAGCTCAGTTCTGATCAGACTTCCATCGGGATAACGCACTCGTCCGTCGTAATCCGAATAATAAATTTTCTCGAATATAGAATCAATTGGATGTTCTGGATTGATCTGATTGTAATCGCTGGTTTGCCCAGCATTGTAATACGGTGCACAAAAGCGATCGAGCAAGTCGGAGAATATTCTTGAATCAGGATTTTGTTTTAGATATTCAGCAACGTTTACAGGCGGAATCAGTACTTTCTCCAGTACATGGACATACCCGTTTTTACATGTAATGTCTCTTTCCTTAACCTTTACACTGAAAATATGGGCGTCGTTTGCTTCACGGTCAACACCAGTGATCAGACTAAAATCAGCATTGTTGATACCTGCACCTTTTAAGGATTTTTCTAAGAAATGAACCATTGGCCATGCAGTAGCATCTTTTTGCAGATAGATTCCCTTGGTTCGGTGTTCGTCCCAAAAACGGCCAATTGGCAGCATATCGCCCGATTCGAAAGGGATTGAATCGAGAACCGAAACAGAGGTTGTACGACGTAATGCTGTGCCTTCCTGTAAGCTACCATTATAATAGTTCGACAAAGTTTCGATGAGGTAAGCATTGTCGATCATCGAAAATTTTATGATCAGTTTCTTTTGGGTAAGACTCAGGCCGTCGTAACTTGATACATTCCACCGGTTGTTTTTGAAGAATTCTTCGAAAGCCGCGTCGTCGGCAACGAAAAGTGTTTTGCTACCTGTTTTGGCCAGAACTTCTTTGTAGCCAACCTCTTCTATTATGCGAGTATAATAGGTGAAATTTTCGCTCGAGTTCAGATAATCATATATACTTGCTCCAAGCCATTCCGGCTCCTTGTTGTCGTATATGTATTCATCTTTACAGGAAACAGTCAGCAAAATTCCCATCAGTAGAATCGCTTCTACCCATAGATAATTACTAAAAAGTTTCCGAATTTTTATTTTCATAGTTTGCGTAGATATTAGTTTTATATTTTCACAAAATGTATTGCTCCAATTTGTTCGTTACATCAGACTTGTGGAATCCAATATAATTTAACTTTGCTAAAGTAATTTTAACACGAAAGATTTAATATCTGTAATCAGTCAAAAAAGGTCACAATTTCAGAACCTTCGCATTTCAGCTAGAATTCAAATATAAAAACCGTTATTAATGAGGATTATACAGTACAAAAATTATATAATTGTCAATACTAATCAATCAAACTTTTATTGCTCTTTCGCCGGAAGTTCAACCTCGGTTTTACCCTAAATTTTCAAAAAAAATAAACGTAAAAACGTAAAACCGCGTTTACCGGTAGGCTTCTGCTTTATCTTTTTGTTCCAAACGTACATAGGTATTAAAAAGCACTTGTTTTAAATCGGGATAGGAGCCACTCTTATAGGCTTTTAGTAAATACGGCAACGCTTCTTTATAAACCGATTTCCCTTTTTCGATACCCCGGTTGTATTCGGCATAATCAACGCGGTCGGGTTTTGCAATGGCTTCGTATTCCTTTTTCTTGTTGGCAAATATTTCGCTGCCATTTTTATATAATAACATACCCAGACTCATGTTAGACCCTGAATGATCGGGTTTTAATTTTAGTACTTCGTTATAATATGTTTTGGCTTCTTCTACCTGACCTAAATTTTGTAATGCTATTCCTCTAAAATAAAGATAATTCACATTTTCGGGATACCAGCTTAAAAGCTCATCGGTTGTACTTATTACTTTTTTGTATTGCTGGGTATTGATGTAATGATAAGCAAGGCTTTTTGCGTTATCCTGGTTGTATTCCGGAAAAGCTTTGGTTTTTTCGAGTAATGCAAATTCGTATATTGAATCGTTTTTTGCCTTTTTCGACAGGTTGATCAATTTGTCGTAAATATCGAGTTGAGGCACATGAAACTGAACCGCCATTTTATAGTAGTTTAACGCTTCTTCTTTTTGACCGAGTGCTTCGCTCGAAAAACCGGCATAACCGTAAACCAAAGCAAGTTGTGTGGTGTCGGCAGTGTTGGCCTCTATCAAACTTTTACATTGTGTCAAACCGCCTTCAAAATTACTGTTAATCAAAGCCGTTTTAATATCATCTATTTTAGAATCAACATCTTGTGCTTGCACCGTTGTTGCCATCATTATGAATAAGCATCCAGCTAAAACTATATTTTTATACATCTTTTTATATTGTATGATTTAAACGACATCTAAAATTCAATACCTAAAATCTGATTATTTCAAAAAAGAATTTGAAAAGTACCGGGTTCGTCGGTATCCTTTTTCAACATAATCCGTTTTTCAAAGATAAGTTTAAAAAAAAAGATTTGAATACATTTTTCAGTCAATTTTAATATACGAACTGGTCCTTTCTTAATACAGACGATGTTTAAATCTTTTGCGAAGCATGTCTCAACAAGAAAAGAATCAGATACAACAAAAAAACAGCACGTTTTAAAGCTGATGCTGAAAACGAAAAAGGATTTTATTTTCTGATAATTTT
>JBNKOT010000378.1:0-7794 GCA_050294855.1 Draconibacterium sp.
GATTACACCAATGTGAGCAAGTCCTTTGGCGCCACCGCCACTCAAAACCAAACCAACCGACTGCGCCTGAGTGGAAAGTAGAGTAGATAGAACGAGAATATTGATGAAAAGAAGTTTTCTAATCATTTGTCGATTTTTACTTTCTGAACATACCAAATTTACAAAATTGATAGGAGTGTAGGGGCTGAATTTTGAGAAAAAATAAAAATTATGTACCGGAACTTAATGTACAATTTTAAATGCTGAAAATTGAGGTTTGAACCTTGGTAAAAAAACAAAAAAAGTCTGCAAAAATTTTAAAATTTGCAGACTTTTTTTTGGGACTTCATTCGCCTACAATTTCGGATGCGAAATTGTAGGCAGTATAAATTATTCCTGTGGCTTGAAATTTTTCTGATTGGCAATTAAGATTAGAATTCCAATACGTGCAAGGGCAAATACAAGAATTCCCATTAGAGGTGAAATTAGCGCAATTTTCAGACCATCAGCAAAAATACTTGGCGCAATATCGCCGGCTGCTTGTACCTTATCGAATATCATAATCAGACCAAAAGTTCGTCCCAGAAAACCCCAGGCAACAGCAAACCAACTCACCGATTTAATTAATTCAATTGTTTTGTAATTATCGTTTTTTGAAATCATTCCCCGAATAAACAAGGCAATGATTACAATAAGCGTAATTAAAATTGTGTAGGTGAAAACCGGACCACCTTCGTGCATTTTGTCAATTAACTGGTTCATGATAATTAGTTTTAATGAATACTGATTCAAATATAAATCAGGAATTGGTCGTTTTATTTTTATTGCGACAGAAGAAACGTTCCGGTCGTGTTTCAACAAAAATAAGGCTATTAAACCAAATTTACTGGTTTTAAATGCAACAAACCAAAGAAAATTCGTAATCCATCGATAAAAAAAATGTGAATCCATCGATTTTCTGTAATATTGTTAGAATGAATTTTTTGCAAAAAATAGAACCAAAACTTATTCTTTTACATGCCTTGTTTTGGGTGGCAGTTTGGTTCTTCTTTTTCTATTTTTTTAGCTACAACTCCGATCGTTTAGATTATGCGCTCTGGTTTTCGAGCGGTTTATTGCCGTTAACCATTGCAATCACTTATTTTGTGAACTTTCGCCTTATTCCAAAATATTTGCTCACTAAACGCTATTTGAAATTTGCCCTGTATAGTTTTTATACCCTTATTTATTGTTCATACATCATTTCGTTGTTAATTTATACTTGTCTGATTTTTGTGCTGAAATTCGATTCTAAAGCAATGCCGCTGATGAGCAAAAATTTCTTTTTTATTTTATTGCTGGTCTTTTTGGTGGTTGGCATCATTAGTTTTGTGAGTATCTTAAATCAGAGTTTTAAAACAGCAACCGCAAATCGTGAATTACAAAACAAAATCTTATCGACACAACTTCAGTTAAAAGAGCAGGAATTGCATTATTTAAAACGACAAATTCACCCTCATTTTTTGTTTAATACCTTAAATACTATTTACGGCTTTGCACTTAAACAATCGAAACAAACGCCCGATATTATACTGAAACTATCGAATTTGCTCGATTACATTTTATACCAGGTCAATAAACCAATGGTGAGTTTGAAAGAAGAAGTACTTCACATTGAAGAATATATCGAGTTGGAAAAAATCCGTTTTCAGGAACGCATGAAAATTGTTTTCGAAACGAGTGAAATTGCCGAAAAATACCAGATCGCACCGATGTTGCTGATCCCTTTTGTTGAAAATGCATTTAAACACGGAGCCATTATAAATGGTTTTCTGGAGATCGAAATCCGGATTTCGGTACAAGCGGGACAACTGAATTTTCAGATTAGAAATACTATTCAGAACGAAGAAGAAATACTGGAAAACAGTGGTATTGGATTGCAGAATATTAAAAAACGGCTGGAGCTGAATTACCCGAATAACTATGTGCTGGAAAAAGAAGTATCGGAGAATTGGTACCTGGCGCGTTTAAGAATTGATAACATTAATCAACTAAAAAATGTCTAAAATAATTCAGTGTTTAATTGTTGACGATGAACCGGTTGCAAGGGAAATCCTTGAAAATCATTTGGCAAAAATAGAAACGATTAAAGTACTGGCTTGTTGTAAAAGTGCCGTTGAGGCTTTTAATATAATCAATGCCGAACGAGTTGATTTGATTTTTCTGGATATCAATATGCCCGAAATTTCTGGTTTATCGTTTGCGCGTTCGATCAACAAAAACATAAAAATTATTTTCACAACCGCTTATCGCGAATATGCTGTCGATGGTTTCGATTTGCAGGCCGTCGATTATTTGCTTAAACCCATTTCGTTCGAGCGTTTGTTGCAGGCGATTAATAAATACCTCGACGAAAATATTCAAGTAAAACCGGAACTGGCTCCAAAAATTCAGACAGAAAAAAACGAATCTTTTTTTGTTCGTGCCGACCGAAAAATGGTGAAAATTGCGTTTAACGAGATTCTTTTTATTGAAAGTCTGTCGGATTACATCAAAATTCATTTAAAAGAAAAATCAATCGTTACCCGCGAAACCATTTCCAATATCGAAGCCAAATTACCTCAGAACGAATTTATTCGGGTACATCGTTCGTTTATTGTATCGTTGCCTGTAATCGATTCTTTTACCAACGAATATATCGGAATTGGACGAAAACAAATTCCCATCAGCCGCAGTTACAAACAAAAAGTGCTCGAAATTTTGGAGTTGAAATAATGCTAAAATATTAATACTGATAGGTATTTTAAAAGAAATGCTATAATTGATAAAAAATAGTGTAAATTTGCAGTAATATAAATTATTAATTATGAGTAACGGAACAGTAAAGTTTTTCAACAATGCCAAAGGCTTTGGTTTTATCGTACCTGATGAAGGTGGTAAAGATGTATTTGTACACCAAAATGGTTTAACCACTGATATCAGAGAAGGTGACAAAGTAAGCTACGAAGTTGAAGAAGGTCCAAAAGGATTAAACGCAGTAAAAGTTAAGGTAATATAATATTACTCTATACGCTTAAAAAAACACAAGCCTGTCAGTTTCTGACAGGCTTTTTTTTGAAAAAAATGTTAGAAATTCTATTGGGGTTTTTCGCTTATTTCTGATTTGGTCTCCAAATTTTATTCATTTATCGAAAAGAAATGCGATATGAAATAACATTCTGCAATTTTGAGTAACGGTTTTTAAAACGCCGCGTTGAAACTGAAAATACTCAGAAATAATGAAACGATCAATTCTTGTTCTATTCACTTTTACCTTTTTATTTACAGCCTGTAATTCAAATCAGGGAGTTTCGAAAGTATTTTCGAAATATGCGCATAAAGAAGGAGTAACCGCGATTACCGTGCCGGGATGGGTCATTGGTTTAGGTGTATTATTTGCCGATTTAAGCGACGAAGAAAACGAATTATTAAGTTGTATCGATAAAGTAAAAATTTTATCGATCGAAAACGAAACGCTAAATAGAAATGTAAATCTTCATAAAGATTTTTTTGAAGAGATTAATAAAAAGAACGAATACGAAGAATTGCTTTCGGTGCGAGAAGAAAATGAGAGTGTTACCATTTTTGGAAAAATAAATGATAGTGTCATCCATGAAATGATTGTTTTGGTTGGTGGAAACAACAACGCAATTATTTATTTTGAAGGTGAAATTAAACCTGAATTGATCAATAATACGATACATTTAGCCAATTCTGAGCTTTTAAGTATGAAGTTTTAAGCTATACTTCTACTGATAAAATCTCAAACCCAATACAATTCTTTAAAATCTGAAACGATTAAATCGGCCTCGTTTTGCATTTGATGTTCCGATTCTGGTTTACTCATTCCGGACATTGGATCAATCGTTTTTTAACTTTGAAAAGAGGGTGTTACACCACCACTTGTCATCTCAACCAATTCTTCCACCGTTTGCAAAAGATGATGTTTTTCGATTACTGTTTTCCACATCCGATCGGTTGCAGTTCACTTATAAATGATGTGTTCTTGGTGCGAAACTTTAATGCCAAGTTTGTTGAAATTTTGTTGTTCAACTTCAACATAAAAAGGTTCGGAATTCACCAGAACTCCATCCATGTCGAAAAGTATTGCATCGAATTGAGATCGTCAACTTTAAGAATTTTCTTTACTTCTATTTTCTATTGCAATTGCTCTTTTAGAAAATTGGTCATTTTGGTGTACAAATGCATGCTGGTATTTCCGCCGCGTATTCCATGGTTTCGGTTGGTGTATATCGCCATGTCGAATTGAACACCTGCCTGCACCATTTTCTCGGTCATTTCGAAAGTGTTTTGTACGTGAACATTGTCGTCAGCAGTACCGTGAATAATCAACAGATTTCCTTTTATATCACCGGCATGGGAGAGAGGAGAATTGTCGTCGTAACCCTCAGGGTTTTCTTGCGGTGTCCGCATGTATCTTTCGGTATAAACAGAATCGTAAAAACGCCAGCTGGTAACGGGAGCAACCGAAATCCCGGCTTTAAAAACTGATCCTCCTTTTTCCATCGACAGCAAGGTCATAAATCCACCATAGCTCCAACCGAAAATGGCAATGTTTTGTGCATCGACAAAGGGTAAAGTTCCCAAATATTTAGCCGCTTCCACCTGATCTTCCGATTCGTATTTTCCAAGTTGCTGGTAGGTAACTTTTCTAAAATCTTCACCTCGGGCTGCCGTTCCGCGCGGATCTACGCAAACCACCAAAAATCCTTCCTGTGCCAGGTATTCATTCCAGCCAATTCCACGTCCCCACGAATCTGAAACACTCTGCGAATTTGGCCCGCTGTATTGTGTCATCAAAACCGGATATTTTTTCGATGAAGTAAATCCTGCAGGTTTTAGCATGTAACCATTTAAAGTTGTTCCTTCAGAAGTTTTAAAACTGAAAAATTCTTTTTGCGAAATGTTTAATGCTGAAATGGAATTTTTTAAAACCGTGTTGTCCTGAAGTATACGAATTTGTTCTCCCTTTTTGTTTTCGTGAAGTGTGATTAGATTTGGAGTTTTACTGCTGCTGTAGTACATAATGTAGTACTTGAAATTTTTGCTGAAAACAACAGAACTTGTTCCTTCCAGTGTAGAAATTTTGCCTTGTTTCTTTTTGTCCTGACTAATAAAATAAACTTCTCTGCGGAGTGGACTTTCAGCTGCGGCCTGATAATAATATACCTTTTTGTTGGCGTCGTATCCATAAAAATCGGTAACGTCGAATTCGCCGTCAGTAAGTTGTGCCAGTTCAAAACCATGATTGTCGTACAGATATAAATGCGACCAACCGTTGCGCTCGCTGCATACCACAAAATTGCCATTTTCGAGATAAGTCACGTCATCCAAAAAACTTTGGTCGACATAACGATCGTTCTTTTCTGTAATTAACGGGCGTGTGTCTCCGGTATAAGGATTGGCATATAAAAGATCCAATTTATTCTGATGCCGGTTTAAGCGCATCACCACCATGTTTTTCCCATCGGGCGACCATTTTAATCGTGGAATATAAATGTCTGTTTTTTCTCCAATGTCAACTCTGATGGTTGTTTTTGTGCTGATGTCGTAGGTATGAACAGAAATGGTTGAATTCTTTTCTCCGGCTTTTGGATATTTGAAAGTATTTGCTCCGGGGTACAATCTGCAGGCTTCTAATTTTGGTGCTTCACCTGCATACATGGTCATCGAAAATTCAGGAACTTCGGTTTCGTCGAATCGAATAAAACCTAAAAATTTACTGTCGGGCGACCACCAGAATGCTTTATTAAACTCAAACTCTTCTTCGTAAACCCAGTCGGGCGCACCATTAATTATTTCGTTCTTTTTTCCGTCGAAAGTGGCTTGACTTGTACTTCCGAATTTCAGGTTTTTTATGAAAATATTATTGTCGCGAACGTAAGCCACTCGATTTCCGTCGGGCGAAAAAGTGGCTATTTGCTGCGCTCCTTTATCCGACAGCCGATTCAGTTCTTTGGTTACTGAATTCCAAACATAAAATTCGGCAGTAAACGATCGTCGGTAAATTGGTTTTACGTCAGTAGTCAAAATAATTTTTGTTTCATCGTCGCTAAATTCGTATTCGCTAAACGAAGAAATTTCAGCATCTTTAATTTTAGTGACATCAAAAACAACACCTGTTTCTTCTCCGGTTTTATAGCTGTATTTTACAATTTTATGGTTGTCTTCGAGTGTTGTGTAATGTTCTCCATCGTTCATCGAACGTAGTCCTGATACGGTTTTTGCATTGTAAGTTCCATTTATAAAAATGTCTTCGAGTGTAATTTTTTGCGTGCTTTGTGCGAGCGCAGTTGTCGCAAAAATTATGGCGGTAAATAGTCCGATTATTCTCTTCATTGTTCTATGTTTTAACGATCAAACAAAAGTAAGAAATGTAGCGAAAGGTAAAAATGTTTTTTCGTGTGGTGGTTGCGAATTTCGGGTGCAGCGATTTTCAATCGCCGATGATGAAGACGCAAATCGGAATTCGCTTCACAAAAAAAGAACCATTCCCTCTAAAAAAAATTAAAAGAACGGTTCTTTACTGCGATTGAAGCTGCGACTGTCAACTATTCCAGTAACTCGTAATCGTGCATCTCTTTCATAAATGCAACAAAATCATCTTTTTGATCCGAATCCATCCATTTCATGGCACTGCGAGGATGTTCATTCATCGACCCTGTAATGAGGTAAGGAATATGATAGCCCCAATCGATTTTTTCCTGCCAGGGTTTAACCTGTTTTTGAATCACATCTAAAAGCGGGAGTAAACGGTATTTTGGGTTTTTTAAGAAAGCAGTTAAAATTTCGATTGGGCAATTTCCTGCTCCGCGCCCCATTCCCAGCAAAGTTGCATCCAAAAAAGTGGCTCCATTTATTAGAGATGTTATTGTATTCGACATGGCCAGTTGCATGTTGTTGTGGGCATGAATTCCCAGCTCTTTTCCCGGCAATGCTTCTTTGTATTTTTTTACCAGATGTTCGATGCTTTCGCAATACAAACTTCCAAAACTATCGACCACATAAATAATTGGCACTCTCGATTTTGCAAGGTCTGCCAGCGCTTGGTCCAAATCGACTTCATTCACCCGCGAAACAGCCATTAAATTAATGGTTACTTCGTAACCTTTATCCATACAATGTTCGGCCAGCCATATTGCTTTGTCGACCTGGTGACAATAACAGGCAACACGCATCATGTCAATCAAACTCTCGCTTGCCGGAGGAATATCATTTGGATCGATCCGACCAATATCAGCCATCGCCGAAAGCTTTAAACTGGTATTGTTTTCGCCAACCACTCTTCGCAAATCCTTGTCGTCGCAAAATTTCCACGGTCCAACTTCTTCTCTCGAAAAAGCCGATTCGCTGCTTTTATAACCAATCTCCATGTAATCGACACCCGCCTCAACACATGCATTATAAACCGACCGTACAAATTCATCGGAAAATTGCCACTTGTTCATTAATCCGCCATCGCGCACGGTACAATCCATTACTTTGATATCTTTTTTGTACATCTGTTTTTATTTTTTTGATTTTAATAATTCAAGTTCGTGTTTAATGTTGCTATCAACTAAAAGGGTGTAAATTTTTTCGAATGTTTTGGCATTCAGTCCTTTTTTTGCAGCCCATTCTTTTCGTTGTAAAATAACGTGGTCTTTTCTGGCTTGAGCGATTATGGCATCTTTGTCGTGTTTGAAACGTACAATCTCCTCAACATATTTATGTCGTTCAGCAAAAAGAGAAATTATATATTCATCGATTTTGTCGATTTCGGCTCTGACTTCCTCA
>JBNKOT010000379.1:0-3901 GCA_050294855.1 Draconibacterium sp.
GATAAACTAATTCGTTGAATGCTTTTGATGCCAGGTAATTCGGACTTGCCTGGTTGCGTTTTATTGAGTTTATCATTCGCGATTTAATCAGTTCAAATTGTTCTTCATCCCAGCGAGGGTGCAGTAATATTTCTTCGACCAAAGCCATGGTCTTTTCATAGTTGCGGGTTAAAGTACTTACGCTTATTGTCATGTTTTCGATACCGGAATAAACATTAATTCGTGCACCCAACAGATCAATTTCTTCTTCTAATTCAACCGGAGTTTTGGTCTCGGTACCTTCGGTTAACATACTTGCCAGAAAATCGGCAATTCCTGCTTTATCTTTTGTCGAGAGAATGTGTCCGCCATCTAATACAATCGAATATTGAACCAGCGGTAATTCGTTGTGTTCGATTCCATAAATCTTCATTCCATTCGATGTTTGGTCGGTCCAGATTTCGGGAACAGTGAGTGTTGGCTCGGGGCCTTTTGCGGGTTCCAGCGAACGATCGAAAGCAGTTTCCGATTTTATAATTTCCTCTTCTTCGGTAATGGCCGACTGATCGACTTCTGTGGCATCGCTAATGTTTTCCTCAACAATTCCGGCATTTATCGAGTTTTCAGCAATCAGATCAACTTGTCCTTTTGGAACAAAACTGGTGGCCAGATAAGGTTTGTTTTTGATGTACTTTTCGTAAACGGCCATTATCTCGTCGATGGTAACTGCTTGAATATTGGCAATGTCCTGCTCTGCAAATCCCGGCGATCCGGCATATTCGTTATACCTTGCCAGCTGAAACGATTTCCCCAAAACAGAACTCATGCCACTATAAAAACTGGTTTCGAGTCCGGCTTTTTGTTTTTCCAGATCTTTTTCGGTAATTCCTTCTTTTTCGAAAAGTTGAAAGGCAGCAAAAACTGCATTTTCAACATCTGCCAGACTTGTCCCGGTTTGTGCATTGATCGAAACCCTGAATTCTCCGGCCAGTTCCATGGCACGATTCGAAGCGCGTGCCCTTGGTGCAAGTTTTTTATCCTGAACAATGGTGCGATAGAAGGGAGAATTTTTTCCGTCGCTAAGAATTTGTCCCAGAAAATCGAGTGCATAAGCATCTTTTGTATATTGCTCTACAGTAGGCCAAATCATGGTAAGTTGAGGAGTTTTTGCAAAATTATCTTCGTGGTATAATTTTATTGTTTCGCTGAGTGTAACAGGTTTTGGTTCCATGTCGATCACTTTTTCGCCGTCTTTAATTTCACCAAAATATTTTTCGATCAAAGGTTTTACACCCTCAATTTCGAAATCGCCGGCCAAAACCAAAGTGGTATTGTTCGGCACATAATAAGTGGAGTGAAATTCTTTTACATCGTCGACAGTGGCATTAAATAAATCTTCCATTTCGCCTATTACTGTCCAACTGTAAGGGTGTCCTTTGGGATATAGATTTGTGGCAACCACCCATTGATTATAACCGTAAGGACGGTTGTCGCTGGTTTGTCTTTTTTCGTTCTGAACCACATTTTGCTGGTTGGCAAAAGCCGATTTTGTTACGGTATTTTCGAGGTATCCCATGCGGTCAGATTCCATCCATAAAACCATTTCCAGCGCATTTTTCGGAACAACTTCAAAATAAGTGGTGCCATCGTTTCCGGTTCCGCCGTTTAAGGTTCCGCCTGACTCCTGTATTTTTTTAAAGAATTGATCTTGCCCGACGTTTTCCGATTGCTGAAACATCATGTGTTCAAAAAGATGAGCAAATCCGGTTTTTCCGGGAACTTCGCGATTGGATCCAACATGATACTGAATGGCAACTGCCACAATCGGATCCGATTTATCCTGGTGCAAAATTACATCCAACCCGTTATCCAGTTGGTATTGTTCGTAAGCAACAGATAGTTTGTTCTCCGCTTCGTTTTTTTTGGTACACGAATATGAACCAATAACAAAAGCGAGTAAAAGTAAATAAACGCAATTTTTCATAATTTAAAGATTGATGAGTAAATGATTTTTGGTCTAAATTAGTATAAAAAAACAAAGATTAAAAGTGATTTTTAGTAAATGACAAAATACTGTCATTCAGCACAATTGCCATTGTTCGATTGTTGTTTCTATTGCCAATAATAAATATCTATCAATAAAATAAAACTTTAAATTCCCTCTTTTGTTTATCGTTTTAGTATGCTTAAATTCCATGAACTTAAAAATAAGAAAATTGAGATTGGGTTTACGATCGCCGGTGCGGTTGCGGGGTTTCTTTATTGGAAATTTGTTGGTTGCAAAGATGGAAGCTGTGTGATTAAATCGGTTTGGTATTGGAGTGTACTTTGGGGATCGGCAGTTGGATATTTATCAGGCGATATTATTGCCGATTTATTACGTAAAAGAAAGAGGAGAAAGAATAATGGTTAGCCCAAGATTTCAAAATATTATAAATTCAAACCATTTGGTGCTGGTCGATTTTTATGCCGACTGGTGTATTCCTTGTAAACAAGTGCCCCCAATTTTAAAGCAGGTAAAGCATGAAATGGATGAAAAGCTTCGGATCATTAAAGTTAATGTCGATAAAAATCCGTTGATTGCAACCAAATATCACATCAGAAGTTTACCCACTGTACTCATCTTTAAAAAAGGTGAAGTGGTATGGAGTGGGATGGGAGTCCTCGATATTGATGAGATAAAAACCTTTGTCCGAAATCAAAAACAGTTTTAGTTTTTGCCAAAAAAATCCCGAAATTCTTCGGGACAAATTATTCTATTTTTTTTGGGTAATGTTCAGTCTTGCGATTGCATCGGATTAGCACCCGAGGATGAACCTCTTCTTCCTGAATATCTCGATTTATACAATTGAAAACGGCTGGGGTGGATTTTCTCCGGCCACGAGTTGTTGTTTAAATCGGTATCGGCAGTTTCGAAATACGGATCGAGTGTAATATTAGTTACCACTTTATCGAACATAAACACTTTGGAAACGTCGTAATTGTTTTGTCTCCAGATTTCTGCCGGAATGTACTGCACATCTTCACTTCCGTCTTCAAACTTAAATTCAAGAATGAGTGGCATCACCAATCCGCCAATATTTTTAAAGTCGATTTGATAAAAATTATAGTTGCCGTTTAAATATTTTTTTTGATCATCGGAAAGTCTGGCCAGAATTCTGTTGTAATTCTCACGATCTTTTTCAGTTACTTTATATTTGTCGTAAGTACTGTAAAAATCAAGTGTTTCAGGATCTTTTTCGGTGGCCGTTTGTTGGATTGCTGTTTTGTCTCGGATATCGGTGATGGCCTTTTTTTCCTGTTTTTTTCTGCTTAATTCTTTTTCAATTTCAGGATTTTCGGTGTTGGGTTGATACCAGCGTACCTTTTCCAACGAAATATCAACATGGTCGGTGGTATAAAACCAACCGCGCCAAAACCAATCTAAGTCAACCGCTGAAGCATCTTCCATTGTTCTGAAAAAATCGGCCGGAGTTGGATGTTTAAACATCCAGCGCTGGGCATATTCTCTAAAAGCAAAATCGAATAATTCGCGCCCCATCACGGTTTCGCGTAAAATATTTAATGCTGTTGTAGGTTTGCTGTAGGCGTTACTTCCCAAATTCCACACCGACTCAGAATTGGTCATAATCGGTGAGATAAATTTTTTGTCGCCTTTCATGTAATCCACAATTTTATAGGCTTGTCCGGCGCGCGATGGATAACCGCGTTCCCATTCCTGTTCAGTCAAAAACTGAACAAAGGTATTTAAACCTTCGTCCATCCAGGTCCACTGGCGTTCGTCCGAATTTACAATCATCGGGAAGAAGTTGTGTCCAACTTCGTGAATGATAACACCGATCATTCCATATTTTGTGCGTTCGCTGTAAGTCCCGTCTTTTTCGGGTCTGCCGCCGTTAAAACAAATCATCGGATATTCCAT
>JBNKOT010000380.1:0-21218 GCA_050294855.1 Draconibacterium sp.
CGACAAAGTTCCGTTTCTTGTTGAATGTATAATTGCGTGTTTCGCGCAATTCGTGCCGAAAAATCGGTTGGCAAAGCAATTGCTTCATCGAGTGCGTTTGTATGTAAACTTTGTGTTCCGCCTAAAGTTGCCGCCATTGCTTCAATTGCTGTACGGCCCACATTATTAAACGGATCTTGTTCTGTTAATGACCATCCCGATGTTTGCGAGTGCGTACGCAAAGCCATCGATTTTGGATTTTTGGGGTTGAATTGTTTTACCAGTTTTGCCCAAATCATTCGTGCAGCGCGCATTTTTGCAATTTCCATAAAATGGTTCATTCCAACCGCCCAGAAAAACGACAAACGGGGTGCAAATGCATCGATATCTATTCCTGCCTGAACTCCTGTTCGAAGGTATTCCAATCCGTCGGCCAGCGTGTAAGCCATTTCGATGTCGGCGGTTGCTCCGGCTTCCTGCATGTGGTAACCCGAAATTGAAATTGAATTGAACTTCGGCATTTTTTGCGAGGTGAATTCAAAAATGTCAGCAATAATTTTCATCGAGAATTCGGGTGGATAAATGTAGGTGTTACGCACCATAAATTCTTTCAGAATATCGTTTTGAATGGTTCCCGAAAGTTGTTCCAAAGTTGCTCCCTGTTCCAACCCGGTAACAATGTAAAATGCTAAAATTGGCAGCACTGCACCGTTCATCGTCATCGACACCGACATTTTATCCAATGGAATCTGGTCGAAAAGGATTTTCATATCCAGAATCGAATCGATGGCAACACCGGCTTTTCCAACATCGCCAATTACACGAGGATGATCTGAATCGTAACCCCGGTGCGTGGCTAAATCGAATGCCACCGACAAACCTTTTTGTCCGGCGGCCAGGTTTCTGCGGTAAAATGCATTAGACTCTTCGGCCGTTGAAAAACCTGCATACTGACGAATTGTCCAGGGACGCATGGCGTACATTGCCGAATACGGACCGCGAAGAAAAGGTGCAATTCCGGCAGCATAATTTAAATGCTCCATTCCTTCCAAATCTTCTTTGGTGTAACCCGGTTTTACAGGAATCTGCTCTGGCGTGTTCCAGTTTTTTTCAATCTTGTTTTTTGCAGCCCACTCGGCAGTATTTTGCTTTGTTGTGGCGGACTTAATGTTTATATTTTTAAAATTTGGTTTCATAATCTTTAAGATTTTTGGAATCAAGAATCAGGTATCAGGCATCAAGTGTCAAGACTTGACCGAAACCTGAAAATCATTTTTTGTATTTCTTTTAATTCGGTAACAATAGTCTCGATTTTCTCAGTTTCTATATATCCTAAATCACTACTTAAAAATAACTGTGTTTCAAGTTCGAATGCAGAACCATTTGCTATATCAAGAAATCGCATGAACTCTTTCTTTGTATTTCGCCCAGCTCCTTCAGCAATATTTGATGGAATTGAAACAGCTGCTCTTTGAATTTGGCTCGTTAAACCATACTGCTGATTTTTAGGAAACATTCCAGTTATCTGATAAACTTCTTTAACCAGTATTCTTGAACGTTGCCATATTTTCAATTCCAAATAGTTATGCATTTTTTCGTCTTGCTACTTGTGTCTTGCTACTTGTGTCTATATCCCTAATTTTTCCTGATACGCTTTTAACTCTTCCAAAAGATTACTCTTTACATGAATGAAGTTGGTAATTCCTTTTTCCTCGAGTTCTGCCTTACAAGCTGGAGCGCCGGCAACTACAAGAATTTCTTCGTCGAGTTGATCAGCAACAGTTGGAACAATTGCAGCATATTCTTCATCAGAACTACAAACCACCACAATGTCGGCACCGGCAGCTTTTGCAGCGGCAACACCTTCTTTTACAGTTGCAAAACCATTGTTGTCGATAACAGTAAATCCGGCAACGGCAAAAAAGTTACAGCTAAATTGTGCACGTGCTTTTCTGAAAGTCAGATTTCCGATGGTCAACATAAATGCCAACGGACGTTTGTTTTCTTTTGAATAAACATCGGTTGTATAACGCAAGGCTTCGAAAGCCTGAGCTCCACGATACGGTTTTAAAGTTTCAACTTCAGCACCTTCTTCGGATAAATCAATAGGCTCAAAAAGTGAACCGTCAAATTCAGCCGTTATTTTTTCGGTGAAATTTGGAAATTGGTTGGTTCCCAAAAGATTTTCGCGGCGCAATGCAATGTTTTGATCGCGTTTAGAAGCCATAGCTTTTATTTCAGACTGAATAAAACCAGCTTTAAAAGCAGCAATAAAACCACCTTTTTCCTGAACACTTAAAAACAAGGTCCAGGCTTCGTCGACCAGCGATGCAGTTAAATTTTCGATGTAATACGAACCCGCAGAAGGATCTGCAATTTTATCTAAATACGATTCCTCTTTTAATAAAGCTTGCTGGTTGCGGGCAATTCTTTCTGAGAATTCGCTTGTTTCTTCGTAAATGGCGTTAAACGGTAAAACTGTTACCGAGTGTGCTCCACCTAAAACCGCCGACATGGCTTCTGTTTGCGTACGAAGCATGTTTACATACGGATCGTAAACCGTAAGATTGTATCGATTGGTTTCGCTGTGCGCAAGAAGTTTTGCAACATCATCAGATTCTGGATGGTAAGCTTTTACGATTTGTGCCCATAACAAACGAGCTGCACGTAATTTGGCAATTTCCATAAAATAGTTGTTGCCAATGCCAAAATTGAATTTGATGGAGTTTGCAACTTCGTCGACACTTAAACCGGCTTCGGTAAGTTGAGTTAAATACTCAGCACCCTGTGCCAGCGAAAATGCCAGTTCCTGAACAATCGACGATGCACTGTTGGCGAAAAATTTGCCATGAACAGCAATCGGTCGGAACTGTGGCAGTACTTTGGTTTTTTCAATTACTGCTTTTAAGTCTGAAACTGCATTTTTATCGAGCTTGCCTTTTAAAACAAACGTTCCAATCGGGTCGATCGATGCAGATGCAACAATATCGTTGTTGTTCCACTTTCCTTCAGCAATATATTCTGCAAAGATTTCTGCACAATTGTTGTTGTCGTCGGGGCAAATCAAATTGATTTCTGCGGCTTCGATACAAATGTCTTTTAACAAAACATCCAAATCTTTTTTGGTGATGTTAGTACAGTCGCTAAATAAAAAACCAAGCGAGGTAACACCTTTTCCTAAGATGTTAAGCGCTTTTTTATTTGCACTTTCAAAATCTTTCACAAAAATGTTTTGGCGAACCAACCAGTCGTTGTCGGTTTTTTTGTTTCCACGGACAAAAGGAAATTCACCCGGCAATGTGTCGAGGTAATTAATTCCCTTTAAGTTTTCTTCGCGGTAATAAGGGCGAACTTTAAATCCTTCGTAGGTCTTCCAAACCAGCGCCCTTTCGTAATCTTTGCCTTTTAAATCGGAATTTATTTTTGCTTCCCACTCTTCGGTTGAGGTGGGCGCAAAATCGGAGAATAGCTTTTGCTTTATTTCTGCCATTTGATATAGTTTTATAAAATCGTGGGGCAAAATTAGTTTAATTAAAGGATTGAAAGTCAGAATGGAGCAGGTTATTAACTGTATATTAACAAAAGTTACATAAAGGAAACTTTGGGAGAGATTAGAAGATGATCTTTTACCATGTTTGTTACTTAGTCATCGTATCACTAGTGATACGATGACTAAACATTGCTCCTGTAGAAATCATTTTTTGAATGTTTAGGTTGAATCAATTCACCCCCATTTTCTAAGACTTTAATATCAATAATCTCATTATTAACAAAAATTAACAAATGTCTAAAAGTCTTATGGGTATTGGTTATATGGCATATTATGGGGATAATGTTTAAAAAATAAATCAATAAAATGAACAAATAGTGTTTAATATTGTCTATGTTTGTGTTAGACAAAATGAAGAGATAGTAGTATAAATTTTAATCATTTAAATAAACAATTATGAAAACAAGTATTAGAAATTTAGGAATGGCAATCATTCTTTCAGTAGCAGTTTTTGGAGTGAATGCATCGGAATTAGAGGTAATGAGATTAAACAAAGTAGTTGAACCTCATTTAAAAATGGAAGCATGGATGATGGATTATACCTTGTTTGACAGCAACCCGGTTGATTCAGAAGGTAGTACGGTAGTTGAAATAGCTGTGTCAAATCCCGATTTTTCGATTTTGGTAGAAGCAGTTACAAAAGCCGATTTAGCAGGTGCTTTGAGTGCCGACGGACCATTTACGGTATTTGCGCCAACCAACGAAGCGTTTAACAATTTGTTCAGTCGGCTGGAAGTGAGCGGAATTAAAGATCTAACGGCAGAACAATTAACGCCGATTTTAACGTACCACGTGGTTTCAGGAAAAGTAATGTCGACCGATTTAACGAATACTTCGTTAGCCACTTTAAACGGAAAGAAAATCAAAATTGATTTAAGCGACGGAGTTAAAATTAACGATAGTAATGTTACTGCAGCCGATATCCTGGGAAAGAATGGTGTAATTCATGTGATTGATAAAGTACTTATCCCACAATAGGAATTCAACGTCACAGCATCACTTCAAGTGATAGTATGACTAAATAATACACCAAGTTAAATGCCGGTTCTAAAAGAGCCGGCATTTTTTATTTGTTGATTTTATAGTTTGAGCACAAAGTCATAGCATCACTTCGAGTGAAACGATGACTGAAATCGACGTAATTCAATGACTGAATCTTCGAAGAAGAACATTATTAGTTAAAGTTTGTAAAAATCAATAATCGGGCTGAATGAAGCATTTTTTCTATTGCTAAATTTCCTAAATTGCAAATCAGTTTGAAAAAAGTGAGATGGAAAAATTACAGTGGACAAAAGATATATTTGGGTCGAAGTTGGAATTGAAAGATGGTGGAGAACAAATTGGAAAAATCCATTGGGAAAGCATGGTTAGTTCGAAAGCACAAGCTATGATTAATGGCAAATTGTTTGCCTTAAATCGTGAATTTTTTCTTTCGAAACTCGAAATTTACGATGCCAACGATCAATCGCTTTTGGGAACCGTGATGGTAAATATATTTAATCCGCGCAGCGATGTATTGATTAACGGCAAACGTTTTGAGCTGGAGATTCGGAACTTCTGGCAATCGCGCTGGTCGTGGAAATACAAAGGTGAAGAAATTATCGCTTTTACATCCAACGAATTTATTACCAAAGACAAAGGCGAAATCGAACTCTTTACTTCGCGCACCGACGAAATCGAAATTCTTATTCTTTTAGGACTTTTTGTGCGCAACCAGTTTGTGCTTTTTATGCTGCTGGGAATTACCGTTGCCCTTTTTGTGATTTTGTAAAAAAGATGCCATCCTTTTCAAAATCCTTATCACAAAAAATTATTCTTCGCTTAGGGACGAGATATTTCAGGCGATCCAAACTTTTGAATATAAATTTGTTTATGGTTTTGGTACGATGTTTGGATGTCAACCGAAATCAATCTTTCCATATGAACCGGAAACTTTCTATTGTTGTTTTCTCTGTTTTTATGCTGTTAGCCAATTTCAGCTATTCTTTGCATTTATCAGATTTAAATGAAATAATGGAGTTGGATTCAGTTTCCCGATACGAATTGTTTGTCCAGCTCGCGATTAAGGGCGATAAACATAAAATGGATAGTTTAATTCAGTTGGGAATAAATGCAGACAGTGCCTTGTTTGAAGGAATTACACCTTTGATGTATGCATCAGAAGAAGGTTGTTTAGATGTAATACAATTGTTAATCGAGAATGGCGCAAACGTAAATGCTGTGCCAAATAACAAAATAACTGCTCTTTTAAGTGCACTTTATACCGGAAAATCGGAGGCAGCAAAACTATTGTTAAAAAACAATGCTGAAGTAAATGTTCAGGATAATTCAGGAATGTCGCCGCTTTTGGTTGCTATTCAAAATAACGACACCGTTTTAATTGATTTATTATTACATGCAAATGCAGATATTTATCATGAAAATACAGAAGGTGCGAGTGCTCTTCATTTTGCTGCAGCATCCGGAAATTTAGAAATCGCAGAATTCTTGCTGAATAATGGTTTGGATATCAATCGGACAGATAAATTGGGTTTTACACCCTTAATGATTTCGGAGGAGTTTAATCAGAACGAGATGGGATTTTTTCTGATTTCAAATAATGCAGATTTAAACAGTATTAATTCCGAAGGGCTTTCGGCACTGTCTCTCGCAATATTAAACAACAATAATTATTTTACCGAGATGCTTTTGATGAACGGTGCCGAATCAAATCCGCTTTCGAAAAAGGCAAAAGATCATTGGTTTTATGCAAAAGAAAATGGGAATAAAGAAATTAGGGAACTACTTAAAAAGTACAAAGCTAAACGAAACAAATATCCCATTTTTAATCAACCATATATTGGAATAACTTTCTATGGAACTTTAGATGATTTAATGGCGGGGCTTACTTTCGGTTTACACGAAGCAAAATATAACTTTTCAGCTCAGCTTTCTTGTTTTATAAATCCATTTGTTAGAAGTTCTCTTTTCAGCAAAGATGATCTTACTTACCAGTTTTGGAAACGAGAGTTGAGGATCCAATCTAAACTGGAAAAACGCTTTTGCCTTCAACGATTTAACTCCGGTTCATACGGAATCTCTTTTGGAGGAACACCTGCTTATTCTTTTGGGTATTTTAGAGGAACCGGTATAAAACCAAACACAGGTTTTTCAATTGCACCTTCAGTTGGAACGTATTACAGGGCAAGAGATTTTGAACTGAGATTAGGCTACGAACGCCGTTTGTCAGCTCAAGAAAACAAAGGTTTGTCGGAATTGTATTTATCGTTTGTATTTGTAATTAATTAAAACGGATGAAACGAGCTTAAAGAAATTTGACGCACAGATGGAAGGTTATTAGCGAGTTCCATCTGTTACCAAAAAAAAATAAACAATTATAAACAGATGAAGACTGTAACAAAATATTTCATTGGAATAATTCTTATTTATACGATTGGAATTTCGTGTGAGAGGAAATATGAATTTAACCTGTTCGATTGTGAGGATTGTTACCAGGAAAAACCAGAATATGGGCCGCTAAAACTCTATTTTACAATCGACGATAATAATGCATTTGTACCTTATACAATCTATAAAGGAAATTTTGAAGATTGTATTGAAGAATATACCGATACAGCTTTTTATCCTGAAGAAGAAATTGATGTTCCGGTAAATCAATATTATTCGGTTGAAGCAATTTATAATAATGGTGATCGGGTAATCCATGTTGTTGATGGAGACAAATTGAAACTAAAGAAGGAAACTGAACAGTGCGATAAAGATTGTTACTACTACAAAGGCGGAGAAATTGATGTGAGGCTAAAACAATAAAACCGCTCTTGCGTACAAAAGCGGTTTATTTATTTGGAGTAAGTTACCGATCTGTCCGTCAGCTGACGGACAGTACTGCAACTTACGAAAAAGCACCAACGCAATGTTGGCACTTGTATTTTTGTTTTTCCTTGTTCCCCTTGGCGAAGTGGGAAGAAAAGGAGGATTGAATAAAACAATTTTTAAAAAATCCTCCGGCTTCCTCTGTCAGCCACCTCCTTTTAAAAAGGAGGATTTGCTCTGAGATAATTCTTAAAACTATTTTATTTCAGAACCCGGTTTTATCTTTGCGTCGGGCGCAACTATCGAAAGCGAACCATCGGCATTTTCGGCACATAGAATCATTCCCTGCGACTCGATGCCGCGTAATTTTTTAGGGGCGAGGTTCACTAATATCGAAACCTGTTTGCCAACTAAATCTTCGGGTTTATAATATTCTGCAATTCCCGAAACTACCGTTCGTTTATCGATTCCGGTGTCGATTAAAAGTTTTAAAAGCTTTTTAGTTTTCGCCACTTTTTCGCATTCAATTACAGTTCCAGTGCGAATGTCGATTTTTGCAAAATCGTCGAATTCGATGTTCTCTTTTGCAGGCGCTGCTTTTGCTTCTGCCATATCGTTGGCTTTTTTGGTGTCGAGTAATTTTTGTAATTGTGCTTCAACTACTTTGTCTTCTATTTTTTCGAAAAGCAATTCAGGTTTGTTGATTTTATGTCTGGCAGCCATTAAATCGGTTCCGCCAAATTTGTCCCAATCCATTTTTTCGAAATTCAGGAACCCACGTAATTTTTCCATACTAAACGGAAGAAATGGTTCCAGACAAATGGTAAGATTGGCAGTAATTTGCACACAGATATTCATCACTGTTTTTACACGTTCAGGATCGGTTTTCACTACTTTCCAGGGCTCCTGATCGGCTAAATATTTATTCCCCAAACGTGCTAAATCCATCGCATTTTTCAACGATTCGCGAATCCGGAAACTGTCGAGACTTTTTTCAACTTCGGCTTTAATTGTCGAAATAGATGCCAGCGCTTCTTTGTCGTAATCGGTGAGTTCACCACGTTCAGGAACCAGACCTTCGTAATATTTTTGAGTAAGAACCAGCGCACGGTTTACAAAATTGCCAAGTACGGCAACCAACTCGCTGTTATTTCTTTGCTGAAAATCTTTCCAGGTAAAATCGTTGTCTTTTGTTTCGGGGGCGTTGGCGGTGAGTACATATTTTAATACATCCTCTTTCCCGGGGAATTCTTCGAGGTATTCGTGCAACCAAACCGCCCAGTTTCGCGAAGTTGAAATTTTATCATTCTCCAAATTCAGGAATTCGTTAGCCGGAACATTTTCAGGTAAATTAAAAGTTCCCTCAGCTTTTAACATGGTCGGGAAAATAATGCAGTGGAATACAATGTTGTCTTTTCCGATAAAATGTAACATTCTTGTTTCCGGATCTTTCCAGTACGTTTCCCAGTCTTTTGTTAATTCTTTGGTTGCCGAAATGTATCCGATTGGTGCATCGAACCAAACATATAAAACTTTGCCATCCACACCTTCAATCGGTACCTGCACACCCCAGTCCAAATCGCGGGTTACTGCGCGTGGCAACAAACCACTGTCGATCCACGATTTGCATTGTCCGTAAACATTTGTTTTCCATTCTTTGTGCCCTTCAATAATCCATTCTTTTAACCAGGGTTCGTACTGGTCGAGTGGGAGATACCAGTGTTTGGTTTCTTTTAAAACCGGCTGGTTTCCGCTAATTGTTGAAGTGGGATTGATTAATTCTGTCGGGCTTAACGAAGTTCCGCAACTTTCGCACTGATCGCCATACGCTTTTTCAAAACTACATTTCGGACAAGTTCCGATGATGTAACGGTCGGCTAAAAATTGTTTGTTTTCTTCGTCGTAATATTGCTCCGAAGTTTTTTCGATAAACTTTCCGTCGTCGTATAATTTTTTGAAAAACTCAGAAGCTGTTTCGTGATGAATTTTTGCACTTGTCCGTGAATAAACATCAAACGAAATTCCAAATTTTTCGAACGATTCTTTGATAATTCCATGAAATTTGTCAACCACATCCTGCGGTGTAATTCCTTCGTTTTTTGCTTTTAATGTAATCGGAACTCCGTGTTCGTCGGAGCCGCCAATCATTATCACATCTTCATTTTTCAGGCGAAGATAGCGGGCATAAATATCAGCAGGCACATAAACTCCGGCCAGGTGACCAATGTGAATTGGGCCGTTGGCATACGGAAGTGCTGTGGTTATTAGTGTACGTTTGAAATTACTCATTCTTAAATATTTGACTTTTCTTGAAATTCGATTTTAGGGGTGCAAAGATAATTGTTTTTCAGAACGGTAGCAAAGACAATCCGAGTATCTTTTAAAACTATTTTTGTGTGGTTCGAACTTGTGTTGTAGCCAGTGTTTCGTAATGAAAAAAATCTTCGGTCAATTCTCTGAATATCCAGCCTTCGCCACCAGAACTACCATCAAAACCGGAGAATCCGCTACTTCCACAATTTCCCGAATTTCCATTAGGATCGCCGCTTCCTCCACGTCCGCCGCTTCCTCCATTACCACTACTTCCTCCAAAACCACCACTTCCGCCTTCGCTTTTTGCAATTATTTTGTTTTCATAATCCAAAGCATCGTTGGTAAAATAAAGATAAATATCGCCACCAAAACCGCCCATTCCTGCAAATCCTCCGCTTCCGCCAGGTCCTCCGTTTCCGCCATCTTCGCCAGGATTCTGATGTTTTATTGTTTCGGTGTATGTTTCTTCAACATCGCGATACACCGTAATGGTTTCAGTAATTGTTTCTTCAATTTCCTCTTGTTCACCTTCGCTGTTGGTAATGGTTTTTTTTACTTGTTTTGTTATTGTTTCCTGAAATGGTTTACTCACCACGCGTTTTTTTGTTATTGTTTCGTACCAGATTTCTCCGTCTGCACCTCTTCCTCCGTCTCCTCCGTCTCCACCTCTTCCACCGTCTCCACCACTTCCTCCCCGCGACAAAACTTTCAGATTACCACCAACAGGATTAATCAGGTATTTATATTCTTCGCCCGACTGGAAATTTTGTGCAAACACATAAAGTAAATCGCAGGCTAAAATGGAGTCGTAATACGAATCGGTCCAAACTCCGATATCGGGTCCGTGGTATCCGTTCTCGCCATCTTCGCCGTGTTGTCCGTTTGAACCGTCGCATCCCGACGAACCTGAACTGCCACTTAAACCACTAAAACCATCGGAACCTGAACTTCCATAAAAAGCCAGATTGTATGCATGTTTGTAATCCAACAAAACTGAAAATGTGTTAGTAACTTCCGGATTTCTACGTGATATTACGTATAAATCAACCTGGTGATCTATGATTTTTGTAAAATCGGTTTCAATCATAAAACCTTTTTTATTTTGATGGATTCCCGATGTATAAATTTGATAATTTTCGAAACCCAATTGTCTTCTGGAACTGAGGTATTTTCTTGTACGACCATTATTAAATTCAGCAATAATTTCTCCTTTAAAAGTGCAACCCGGGGCTTTATCGAAATATTCAAGCGGACGAAATGAAATATTGGTTTCGTAATTCAGCGGTATTAAAATTGTTGGTGCCAGTTGTGGTTTTTTACGCGGAGCAACTTTTATCTGAATGTATTTTCCTTTTGATGGTATTAACTGTTTATTCACCGTAATTTTTCCGGATGAATTTTTCCCGCCAATAACTTCGGTATTGTATCGCCACCAAAATATGGAGCCGTCTTTCATTCCGATTGTTTTGAGGGTTTTACCATTTTTATGATAAGAGATAACTCCAATGTTAAAAGATTCTCCGGGAAGGACCAACTGGTTTTTATCGAACACAATTTTTATTGAATCTATTTTCCGGTTAAAAATTGACGCAGCAGATTGATTTGAAATTCCTGTAGAAAGGAAAATTGCGAGGAAACTAAAGAATGTATATAGTTTTTCCATAGCTTTTAAATTTTATAAAACATTGATTATGAAAATCAAAAACTATACCGTTTCTATAACTCGTTTTCTGGATTGGGTAAAATCGAAAGGGATAAATGCACAATTTTAAATTGTTTTTCAAATACTTTATTTCTGACTTTATTAATTTTTTATGCGTTTCAGAGTTTATTGAAATAATAATTTATTTGTGAATAATATACAAAATCTCAATATCCGTTTTTCTGAAATCACATTTTGAATCACTACTGAATCTTTTTGTTTATTAAAACGTACAGTGTTTTAAACCAGGATTATACAGAAATTATCGGAGCAATGAAGTGATAAATCCTGAAGACAGATTGGCGATTGATTTTTATTATATACAGTTAAACTTAAAATCAATTATCATGAAAAAGATTATCGTTTTTTTGCTTTGTTTGGGTTCGTTTCAATTGTCGAATTCTCAAGAAAAAGGGTGTGATTTATTTGAAAGTTGCAGACTATTTGGTGCATTAGGTATTTCGGGCGTATGTGATGGACCCAGTTGGAAAATGACTTTTGGAGGATTGGCAGGTGCTGAAACCGTTGTTCATCGAATTAATCACAACTCTTTTGTTAGTGCTGGTTTGGGAATTTCAATACAAGGGGCTTCCTATAAAGAGGTTCATAATACTGACCAATTTGAATTTGAAATTAAAAGTGCTCGCTTTGATGAAATTTATGAGTTTTCTGGGAAAGTAGCTTTAACATACATTATTTTTCCAGTACTTTATAATTTCGCCGCCAACAATGGTTTTTATGGAGAGATTGGCCTTCAGCCGGGATTATTAATAAGAGCTAAGGATAAATATGATGATGGTGAAAGTGTTGACTTTAAATATTATGTAAAAACATTTGATCTCGGATTACCGATTGGAGCAGGCTACAACATTGATGAACAAATTAGCGTGGGAGCCAGAGCCGTTTGGGGACTTACCAATTTTAACGATACAGAAAGTAACAGTAAAGAGCATAATTATATGATAATGGGAATTATACGTTATAAATTTAATAAGTAATTGAATTGCGACAAATTTTCTCAACCCAGGTTTTTCGGTTAAGAATCCAAGTTAAAATATTTTACCTGAACCGTTTTTTTCCCTTTTAAATGGGCTGGCTCAACTAGTTAGTAAAAGTTAAAAATTAATATTGACTGTAATAATCCTTTGCGAAAGATTCTAATTAAAGTACTTTCGGGATTATTATTATGGCACAATTTACACACATCATTTTCGATCTCGACGGCACACTCACCGACAACACGCTGGGCATTAAAAACTCATTAAAATATGCATTACAACAAATGCAGATTTCAGATTTTCGGGAAGAAATGCTGGATAAATTTATTGGTCCGCCCTTACAATGGGGATTTAGCAATTTGTTTGGCTTGAACGAACGAAATACCAAATTGGCAGTTGAATATTTTCGTGAATATTACAGCGAAAATGGCTGGCACCAAAACGAACCATACGATGGTGTTTTTGAAATGCTGGCCGAGTTGGATGCTTTGGGCAAAAAAATGTACATCGCCACTTCGAAACTCGAAAAATATGCCGTAAAAATTATACAGCATTTCGAATTCGACAAATACATCATTCAATTAAATGGCGCCGATTACAGCGGTAAAAAAGCAACAAAATCGACAATTATTACTACACTTTTAGCTTCGCAACAACTTATTCCTTCAAAAGAAATTGTAATGATTGGCGATACGGTTTTTGATGTTGAAGGCGGAAAAGAAAACGGACTTTCAACCGTTGCTGTTAATTATGGATTTGGAAAAGAGAAAGATTTGAGAAACGCAGATCCCGATTTTTTTGTTGAAGATGTGGAAGAGCTTTTTGAGCTTTTGTCGGCTTAAATTATTTTGTACCTACCGTACTTTATTTCTAATTTTTCTACCCATATTTTTCTTGAGTTATCAATCAATTTTTATAGGTTTGAAGATATATCGTTCATCATATGGAGCTTCAAACTTTTCCTGGAAAATCTAAATATTCTTCAATAAACAACCGTTTTTTATGATGCGTCTTGTTTCTACTCACATGACGTCCCGATGGGACTATTCGAATTCAAAATTTCAAATTTGCATTTCAAAATTGTCCCTTTAGCGATAATCTGTTTGTAGGTACAAGACATATTAATTTGAATGGAGAATTCGCAAATATCAAATTTCATTTTGTATTTTTATTTGAAATAAGAAAGTATGATCATTCCACCACCAATAAAATCCAACTCAAAAATTCGTATTGTTTCTCCAGCCGGAAAAGTAAATGAGAAATATGTTTTGCCGGCGGTCGACTGGTTTGAAAAGGAAGGCTACAACGCTGAGCTTGGGAAACATGTTTTTGCACAGCATTATCAGTTTGCCGGAACCGACGGACAGCGGCTCGAAGATTTACAAACTGCTTTGGACGATCCGGAATGTGCTGCAATAATTTGTTCGCGTGGTGGTTACGGAACGGTTCGGATTATCGATCAACTCGATTTTTCAAGCTTTAAAAAATACCCAAAATGGTTAGTCGGGTTTAGCGATATTACAATACTACACGCCGCTTTTAACAATTTAAGATTCGCTACAATTCATGGAGTAATGCCCAGATATTTTTTCGATGACGACGGAAAACCAACAGAAAATTTAATATCGTTGATGAAAGTGCTGAAAGCAGAAAAGGTCTCGTACCAATTTTCGAGTGCTGAAAAAAACCATCCCGGAAAAACATCAGCAGAATTAACAGGTGGAAATCTTTCGATTATTTCGAGTTTGCAGGGCACAAAATATGAGTTAGACACGAATGGGAAAATTTTGTTTTTAGAAGAGATTGATGAGTTTTTGTATCACACTGATCGAATGCTGCACCAATTAAAGCTCGCCGGAAAACTCGATCATCTTGCCGGTTTACTTTTGGGCGATTTTACCGGTATGAAAGACAATGAATCTCCTTTTGGAAAAAATGTCAACGAGATTATTATCGATGCAGTAAAAGAATTTAATTATCCGGTGGCTTTTGGATTTCCGGCCGGTCACGATAAAAAAAATCTGGCATTGTCGTTTGGCGAAAAATGGGAATTAGATATACGCGAAAAAAAATCAATCCTGAAACAACTCTAAACTCTGAACTTTAAATCTTCAACTAAAAAAATGGTAACCACCCGCGAAATAGGAGAAATAGCAGAGGGATTAGCACAACAATACTTGCTGAAACTTGGTTATGAGATAAAAGATACAAACTGGTATCATGGTCATCTCGAGTTGGATATTGTTGCACAGGAAGCCGATGAACTGGTGGTTGTAGAAGTAAAAGCCAGAAGCGGCATTCGATACGAACACCCGTCGGAAGCTGTTACCAATGCAAAAATCAAACGTATTGTAGAAGCTGCCGATGCGTATATTTTAGAAAAAAAGTTAACGCTGCAAACCCGCTTCGATGTAATTACTGTCATATTTTTTCAACAAAAATACGAGCTCGAACATTTTAAAGATGCTTTTTATCCAACCATGTAAAATGATTTTGGAATGTGACTTTGTTTTCGGTTTGAATCTATTATTTTTAGACATTATAAAGTTGTACGATGAACATTGAAGAGATCAGGGAATATTGTTTGGAAAAAAAAGGAGTGACCGAGTGTTTTCCTTTCAACGAAACGGTTTTGGTTTTTAAAGTGATGAATAAAATGTTTTTGCTTTCGGATCTGAATAAATCGGGAATCACACTCAAAAATGAACCTGAAAAAAACATAGAACTCAGAGAGGAATATGCCGATGTAATTGGTGCTTTTCATATGAATAAAAAACATTGGAGTACCGTTCAGTACAAAGGTTTTGTTTCGACCGATTTAATTAAACAGCTGATCGATGAATCGTACACAATTATTGTAAAGAGTCTCACAAAAAAGAAACAGGAAGAATTAAAAAAATTATAAATTTTATGTTATGAAAAAATTGTTGTTGTTGGTTATTGTTGCATTTATTGTAAGCCATGCAGGATTAGCTCAGGAAGATAAAGAAGTTTTTCTGATTGAAAAAGAGATCAAACATCTTCCGGTTGTTAGTCAGGGAAGTACCGGAACTTGCTGGAGTTTTGCAACCACCAGTTTTTTGGAATCGGAAGCCATGCGAAACGGAGATCCGGGAACAAAATTCTCTGAGATGTATTTTGTAAAAGAGGGTTACAAAAACAAGGTGGATGAATACATGTATTACCATGGCAAGAATAATTTCGGACAAGGTGGTTTGTCGCACGATGTGATCGATGTTTTGCGCGAAGATGGCATGTCGACCTACGACGCTTTTCCTGGGAAGATGGTTGACGGCCGTTACAATCACGGCCAAGTGGAAAGAGAATTAAAAGAGGAAATTGAGGTCATCAATAAAAAAGGGAGAGATTTTGATCCAAAGGAGATGGAAAAAATTGACGGGATTTTAGACAAGGAAATTGGAAAATCGCCAGAGAAAGTGAATATTGGGGATAAAGGTTACGCACCTTCAGAAGTTGCAAAAGCATTCGGAATTAATCCTGACGATTATGTGGAATTGAGTTCCTATACACATCACCCATTTTACAAGCAGTTTGTTTTGGAAGTTCCGGACAATTGGTCGCATGCCTTGTATTATAATTTGCCGGTTGACGAACTGATGGAGGTAATGAAATATTCGATAAATAACGGATATTCGGTTTGCTGGGATGGAGATGTGAGCGAAAAACTTTTTGTTCATAAGAATGGTAAAGCAGATTTGCCCGAAGAACAACTCGGGAAAGCAGATCAGGAATTACGTCAAGAAACCTTTTTGAACCGAACAACTACCGACGACCATTTAATGCATTTAGTTGGGCTTTCGAAAGATTCGAAAGGCAGGTTGTGTTTCTACACCAAAAATTCGTGGGGCCCCGATAGCAATCAGCACGGTGGTTATTTGCACATGACAGAAGATTATGTTCGTTTAAAAACAGTTGGAATTATGGTTCATAAAGATGCCATTCCTGCTGAAATAAAAACAAAACTAAAGTTGTAATGCAAGAGTTCGAACTCAAAACAGAATACATCGAACTGGTGAAACTTTTAAAGGTATTACAGATTGCACAAACCGGTGGGCACGCCAAAATAATTGTTGAAAATGGAGAGGTAATTCGTAATGGAGAACCCGAATTTCGGAAACGTGCAAAGTTGCGGGTGGGTGACGAAATTGAAGTAATGGGCGAAAAAATTGTGCTGAAATAGAGAAAATTCGATTTTCGGCTTTCTGTCCGAAATAAAGTTGGCGTAATATTCCCTGGCTCTGCCACAGAGATAGTCAACCTTAAGAAATTTCGTTATTTTTTAATTAGCTAAGATGAGTCATTTCGGTGAGTTTTCGGCACAAAGTCTAACAAAAAAAAAGGCCATCTCTTTTGAGACAGCCTCTTTTTATTTTTTTTAAGGAACTTAATTACTTAAATACGCAAGTTCTGTTTTCAAGTAATGCAAGGTATCGTTTACATTGTTAAAACTGTGCAGCTCTTCATCTTTCACCGAGATATTGAAAACACCCTCGAGAAAATAAGTGAAAATTGTCCAGTCTATTTTATCGAAATTCAGATCGTCAATAAAAGAAGCATTTGGCTTAATGTACTCCTTATTAATTCCTGTTTTTCGAAGCACACGATACAGCTTTCTTCTAATTGATTTGTCTTCAATAATTTCTGTTTCCATGCCAATAATTTAAAATTCGAACAAATGAGTTCTGAGGTCAAAAATACGATTATTTTTTGAAACAATAAACTTTTTACGATTTATCATATCCTGCGAACTTCCTTTTTGTTTTAGATAATAGACTGAAATAAAATCTTAAGGTTGCAAATTTGTTTCCGAATCTGATTTTAGCAAGCTGTATATTTCGAGATCAAGAAACTTTTTTTCATGTTTTTCTCCTGCTCTTTCAATGCCTTCAAAAGTAAAACCAAGTCGTTTCGGAATAGCAGAACTTTTAGTATTTCCAACTGCTGTTTTTATTTGTACCCGGTTGATCCGAAGTTTTTGAAAAGCGTAGCGGATCAGTTTTTCAACACACTTTGTCGCAATTCCTTTTCCCTGCATTTTTTCTGCCAGCCAGTATCCAAGCTCTGTTTTCTGGTTAATCCAGTCGGTTTCTTTAAACCCGATTAATCCGGCAAAATTATTTCTAAACCAGATGCTGAAAATCTCGTCTTTTTTTTCGTCTTTTTGTCGGGTAACCGAATGAATAAATGCTTCTGTGTCGGCAAGCTTTTGTGTCGATTGTACAAACGGAAGCCAGTTGGAAAGGTATTCTCTGTCTTGTTGAATGGTTAAAAAAATCTCTTCGGCAATGGAATTGTCCAGTGCCTGCAAACGAATGTTTCTGTCGACTTCAAGATGATCCATTTTATTTAATTTGAGTTAGATCGACCATAAAAATCTGGTGCATAAAACTTGAAGTTTGCTCGCACGAAATTAATATCGAATCGTTTCCCCAAAAACAAACTCCTTCGGTTTGTGCGTCAAATATTGTGTCCAATTCAAAATGCATTTGTTTTCCTTCAAAAAAACGATTGGATTCAAAATTCTCAAAAATCCAGAGAATGGGTTTATAATTTTTATATCCTGATAGTACCAGTTTGCTTTTATCCGGGCTGATATCGGCGCCTGTAATTAATCCATCGACATTAAATTGAGCGATTGGATCGATTTTATATTCGCCTTTTTTTGTCGGCATTTTATAAACCGTTGTGGTCCGACCCGACCAGTCTTTTGTAAAAACGTAAAGTGCATCGTTAAATTCCACCAGCGCTTCGCAATCGAAAGGTGTTCGCTGCCCCTGATACGTGTAATGGATTTGGTTTACGTAATCAAATTCTATTTTTTTCGATTTAACTTTTTGCTTCGATTTTTTTCCGATGTTACTTTTTTTGATTTTATAAATGGTCTGATCTTTTCTCATCCCACTGTTGTTGCCAAAGTCGCCGATATAAATGTTTCTTTTATCTTGTGCAATGTCTTCCCAGTCGCGGTTTGGCGCATCTTTAATTTCGATTTTCTTTTCGATTTCTCCTTTAAAATTAAAACCATATAGCACGTTTCTTCCGCCACTGTCGTTAAAAGTCCAAATCAGATTGTCGTAAATAATAATTCCTGAATTTTCGGAAAGTTCGGATGGCAGCGCGGAAATAAATTCTTTTATGTCAAGTGTTTTAATTCCTGTGGTTTGGTCGATTTCAACTTTTACAGTGGTATTCTTTTTTTGCGATTGACATGAAATTACGAATATAAACAGGAGGAGAGCAAGAATTTTATTCATCTTTTTATCTTTACATGAATTTTTTAAAGGATATCAAATTAAGCAAAATTTTAAATAATGAAGAGGATTGTTTATTTAATACTTATTTCAACAATTTCAATATTGTTGTCGTGCGGTACCAGTGCCAAAAAAAGTAAAGATTCGGTGGTGTCGATCAGTACCGAATTTGGAGAAATTAAAGTAAAACTTTATGATGATACACCCGAGCATAAAACTAATTTTCTGAAACTGGTAAACGAAGGGTTTTACAACGATCTATTATTTCATCGGGTAATAAATAATTTTATGATTCAGGGTGGCGACCCCGATTCGAAAAATGCACCGGCCGGAAAACGACTGGGCGGAGGAACTCTGGGGTACACAATTCCGGCAGAATTTAATTCGAAATATTTTCATAAAAAAGGAGTGTTGGCAGCAGCAAGAATTGGAGGCCCGTCTAATCCGGAAAAACGTTCGAGCGGATCGCAATTTTACATCGTTCATGGCGAAATATTTACTCCCGGAAAACTCGACACATTGGAAATGAGTTTAAATAACAAGGCTAAAAATGAATTGATGCAAGAAAAATTTACCGCTGCTTCCGAAGAGTTGAATACCTATAAAACCAATAACGACCGCGATGGATTTAATATCAAAATTGCTGAAATCAGGGCAGAAGTCGACAGTATTTTTGAAACGAAGCCGAAATTTGTTTTTACGCCTGAACAACGCGAAGCCTATACAACAATTGGTGGTTATCCGTCGTTAGATGGCGAATACACCGTTTTTGGCGAAGTAATTGAAGGACTCGATGTGTTGGATAAAATTGCGGCGGTGGAAACCGATCCAAATAACCGACCCTTGGTCGATGTGAAAATGCAAATGAAGGAGGCAAAATAAATTTATGATTCGTTTTTCGTATATATTATTTTTTGTTTTTATCGTAGGCTTTAGCGGGTTTTCGCAGTCGACAGAAGTTCAGATTTCCACCAATATGGGAAACATGAAATTTCGCCTTTTCGACGATACGCCAAAACACCGCGATGCATTTATCGAACTGGCAAGAGAAGGCTACTACAACGAAACTTTATTTTATCGTGTCATTCAGGATTTTCTGATTCAGGGCGGTTCAAGAAGTTCTAAAAATGCACCACCCGGAAAACGAATCGGTTATGGTGATCCGGACAAAACGGTCGACGACGAAATACTCGACCATTATTTTCATAAAAAAGGAGCGCTTTGTGCACCACGGCAACCCGACGAAATCAACCCGTTTAAGCAATCGGATATTTCACAATTTTTTATTGTAAAAGGTCGGATTCATACCTCGGGCGAATTGGATACTATGGAAATTGCAGTAAATCGTCCGATCAGAAACGAGGTGATAAAAAGGGTACTGAACGATGAAGTTCGGGCCGAATTAAAACAGTTAAAAGACGAAAAAAAAGTAAGCGAATTTCGCGAGTTGGCGCAGGAAGTAAAAGATCAAATCGAAACTGAATACAACCTGCAAATCGGTACGCTTGAATTTTCTGAAGAACAACGTGCGGCTTATACAAGTGTTGGCGGTTACCCCGATCTGGACGGGAAATACACGATTTTTGGTGAATGTATTTCGGGTTTCGATGTAATCGATAAAATTGCTGCGTTAAAGACCGATAAAAATAACCGACCACTTACCGACGTAAAAATTACAGTTACCATTTTAAAAGAATAGATGAGAATTATTCTACAAATATTGATGTTTTCGCTGCTACTTTTTTCTTGTTCAACAAAAGAGAAAAGAGAGGTAAAAGAAAAGTCTGAAACAAAAACGCTTGCTGAAGAAAATAAAAATGCTGACTGGAATAAGATTTTGCCCGCAGTGGTTAAAATAAGTTCATACGACGGAGAACGGATTTTGGAAAAGGGGCAGGGATTTTTTATTGCCGAAAATTTAATCGTTACCAAATATTCGTTGGTTAATCGAGCTACAAAAGTTGAAGTAACTCCATTAAACGAGAATAAAAAATACATTGCTGAAAAATATGTGGCTTTCGACCGGATTAACGACCTGATTATTTTGCAGGTTGACGGAATTAAAAGAAAACCAATCGAACTGGCTGGTGCAATTCCTGATGCTGCCAAATCATTGTATATTTCTCCGAACTCAGAAAAAACCATTCAGCTTTTTACCGGAAAGGTCTTAAATCTGGCAAATGTAAAAGGCATCAGGTTGTATCGAATTACAAACCGTGTGCAGAAATCAACCTTCGGAATGCCGGTTTTTGTGTCGAATAAAAAAGCCTACGGACTGGCATTTTCGGCGACAGTCGATTATCAGATGCAAAGCTTGGCAATTCCTTCTTTTTATATTTCAAGGCTTTTAAAAAACAGGACCCCGGAAGCTGCAACTTTACAATCGTTGCGTTCTCATTCAAACGAAAAAATTGCTGAAGAAAACAAAAAAATAAAAGGATTAGTGCTCGAAACCGATGCCGGAAATATTACCATTCGTTTGTTTAACGAAACGCCCGAATACCGCGATAATTTTATAAAACTTACCAAAGAACATTATTTCGACAGTTTGTTGATTCATCGTGTGATTAAAGATTTTGGAATTCAAAGTG
>JBNKOT010000381.1:0-4766 GCA_050294855.1 Draconibacterium sp.
AATAAGACACCATGTGAAAATTTGATAGTCTTCTAAAGGTATTCATTCAGTTTAAAGAACTCAAATAAAAATATTAGGAAATATTATGTTTTTAAACAGACTTCGAGTTAAATACAAAGCATTAAAAATAAAGAAATTAAGAGCACCTCAAATTGATTTTAGGTTTTGAAATTTATAAAGCCGAAGATATTTCGTTCAATTTATTTTCACAATTTCAGATGTATTTACGTGAATAAATGCCTTGCATTTCCGAAATTCAATATGTACGTAAAAACTACATTCTTAACTTTTCAAAACCTTCTCCGTAAACGCCCATAACACTTCCCATCGAAATAAAAGCATTCGGATCGATTTCCTTAATTTTTCGGAAAATTGCACCCGTTTCTTTTTTCCGCACAACCGACATAATAATCTTTGTTTCTTCTTTTGTGTACCAGCCGGTTCCATCTAATAAAGTAACACCACGAATTACTTCTGTATTGATATATTCAGCAATTTCGTTGTATTGTTTCGAAACGATAAACATTTGTGCCGAACGGTTTGCACCACTTAAAAACGAATCGAGCGTGTACGAAACCACCCACATGGTAACGTAACCGTATACCATTTTTTCGGCCGATTGAAAAACAAAATAAGAAGATGCAATAATAATTACATCGCAAAGCATAATAATTCGTCCGGGACTTATATTGCGGTATTTATTTACAATCATTGCAAAAATATCGGTTCCGCCAGTACTGCCTCCCCGCGAAAATACAACTCCCAGACCAATGCCGCCCGACATTCCTCCTAAAACTGCCGAGAGGAAATCGTCATTAACAATTGGTTCTTTTATTATGTTCTGAAAAAGTGCAAAGAATGCAGTTAATACGGCAATACTATATATCGTTTTTACCCCAAAGTTGGCACCCAAAATTTTTATGGCAACCAAAACCAACACCGCATTAATCACTAAAAAAGTAATACTTACCGGAATTTTTGTTGCGTAATAAACGACTGCAGCCACACCACTGATTCCTCCTCCTGTTATTTCTGCAGGTATAATAAACACCACCCAACCAACCGTAAATAACAATAATCCAAAAGTGATAATTGAATATTCTTTTATTGTTGAAGAAAGTTTTTTACTAAGCTGTACCATATCATATTTTATTTCAATTCTATACATTCTAAGAGCGCGCAAAAAAACAAATGCAAACCGACTAATTTAGTGAGTTTTATCAGTGATTCGACGATTAACAATTTAATAAAGTTAGCCGGCAGAAAAACAAAAAAAAAGGACAGTCAAATTCGACCATCCTTTTTCGTTATTTTTTCTAATTGTACTTTGGCAACCGCAATACCCATTATCCAATTACAACATTGATAATTTTCTTTGGAACCAAAATGAATTTGCGTACTGTTTTATCGCCAATCCATTTTTGTGCGTTTTCGTTGGCCAATACGGTTTTTTCAATGTCCGTTTTAGACATATCCAGAGGAAGCTCGAGTTTAAAACGCATTTTTCCGTTAAACGACACCGGATATTCGTAGGTATCTTCCTGTAACAAACTTTCGTCAACTTCAGGCCAGCTTTCGTAGGCAAGCGTTTCCCGATTTCCATAGATCGACCATAATTCTTCGGCCATGTGAGGCGCGAACGGAGCCAGTATTTTTGCGAAAGTTTCGGCCGTTGTTTTGGTAACTTTGCCTTTCTTTTTTGCCAGATTATTAAATACCATCAAGGCAGAAATTCCGGTATTAAATTTCATGTGTTCGATATCGAAAGCTACCTTCTGAATGGTTTGATGCAGCAGTTTTGCAGTTTCTTTGTCTTCCTCGCCACTCACAATATTTTCGGGATTTGCAAAGAAATAAAACGCCTTGTTCAGGAAATTAAAAACACCTTTTACACCATTTTCTGCCCAGGGTTTACGTTCGTCGAGCGGGCCCATAAACATTTCGTACAAACGCAACGAGTCGGCACCAAATTTATCGATAACATCATCCGGATTTACCACATTTTTTAGCGACTTCGACATTTTTGCAACAATCTGCTTTAACGCTTCGCCGGTTTCGGTATGGAAATATTTTCCTTCTCTTTCTTCCACCAAATCGGAAGCAACTTTTGCACCGGTTGAAGTTTCGTAAGCAAATGCCAGAATCATTCCCTGGTTAAACAATTTTTGAAAAGGTTCGTCGGTTGAAACAATTCCCAGATCAAAAAGAACTTTGTGCCAGAATCGCGAGTATAATAAATGCAAAACTGCGTGTTCGGCTCCACCCACATATAAATCAACGGGCATCCAGTACTGTTCTTTTTTTACATCGAAAATACTTTCGGTATTATTCGGATCGATGTAACGTAAATAGTACCAGCAAGAACCTGCCCACTGCGGCATTGTATTGGTTTCGCGGCGACCTTTCCGACCGTTTTTATCGGTAACTACCAACCAGTCTTCGGCATTCGATAGCGGCGATTCGCCCGATTCGCCCGGAGTATATTTTTCTAAATTTGGTAATTGCAAAGGCAAATCTTCGTCTTCAACCAATGTTACTTCGCCATCTTCCCAATGAATAACAGGAAACGGCTCGCCCCAATATCTTTGACGACTAAATAACCAGTCGCGCAATTTGAAATTATCTGTTGCTACTCCCAAACCATTTTTACTCAACCATTCAACCGTTTTTGCAATTCCGGCTGTTTTATTTAATCCGTTAATGTCTAATCCAGTTTCTGAACTTGCTGAATTAACGTATTCTCCATCGTCGGTCCAACAAGCATTTCCTGCTAAAATTTCGTCTCTGTTCTCGGCATCTTTCGGATCGAGAATACAATTGACTGGAATATCAAATTCTTTGGCAAATTCAAAATCGCGTGTATCATGAGCCGGCACTGCCATAATCGCTCCGGTTCCGTATCCCATTAAAACATAATCGGCTACCCAAATCGGAATTTGTTGATTATTTACCGGATTAATCGCATATCTCCCGGTAAAAACTCCTGTTTTTTCTTTGGCCAGATCGGTTCGGTCTAAATCCGATTTTAACGCCGATGCCTTAATATAATCGGCAACTGCATCTTTTTGATCGTCGGTTACAATTTCGTCGACAAAATCGTGCTCCGGTGCAATCACCATATAAGTTGCTCCAAACAAAGTATCGGGACGAGTGGTGTACACCCGTAATTTTTTGCCTAAACCATCAATTTCAAAATCAACCTCTGCCCCACTCGATTTTCCAATCCAATTGCGCTGCATATCTTTTACTCCTGCCGGCCAATCCAAATCATCCAATCCTTCCAGCAAACGTTCTCCGTAATGAGGAATGCGCAACAACCACTGTTTCAAATTTTTGCGAATTACCTGGTGTCCACATTTTTCGTGTGCGCCATCGGTTAAAACTTCTTCGTTGGCACAAACCGTTTTACACGAATCGCACCACCAAACCTGTGCGTTATCGTAATAAGCCAACCGTTTTTCACCAATATAATTTTGAATTGCTTCCTTTCCTTCCACTTTGACCTTTTCAGGAATTGGCAGTTCAGAAATCGGACGTCCTTTTTTCTGCTCCTTGTCGTACCAGGTATTGTACAATTGTTTAAAAATCCACTGTGTCCATTTAAAATATTTGGCGTCGGTGGTATTTATTTCACGGTCCCAGTCGTAACTTAAACCGATGGCTTTAATCTGACGACGAAAATTGTCGCAGTTTTTTTGTGTAGTAATTGCAGGATGTGTTCCGGTTTGCATGGCGTATTGTTCGGCTGGCAATCCAAAAGCATCGTATCCCATCGGATGTAAAACATTAAAACCTTTCATCCGTTTGTAACGACTCAAAATATCAGTGGCCGTATAACCTTCGGGGTGGCCAACATGTAAACCGGCTCCCGACGGATAAGGAAACATGTCGAGGATGTAGTATTTTGGTTTGCTAAAATCATCCTCTGTTTTAAACGTTTTATTGTCTTCCCAATATTTTTGCCATTTGGGTTCTATCGTTGCAAATTTATATTCCATGTTTCTTTTTTGATGCTGTTCTGATAATTAAGCAGCAAAGATAAAGATTTTGTTGAATGTTTCTTTCCTTAAAACTCAGTCCTTTCAAGTTTCAAAATCGACTTAACCGTTTGATAATTTACGGTCCTGCGAATTAAATCTGCATTTTGATAGTTCGACATTACAATCCGTCTTTTCGCCGGTTTTTAGACATTTCTATCAAATACAATTTATTACTATTGATTTGATATTCATACTACGAAAAAAGTATTAGATTAGTTTTTTCTACCTCACTCAAACATGCTGAATAACCATTTGATAATCACCATTTTATTTTCGTATCTTACCATGACTAATCAATAAAATAATGTATGAATACAAATGATCCTAAAGCTTTTGTTCAGGATTTTATGAATTATGTAAAATCAAAAGATCCGAGACAGCCCGAATTTCATCAGGCCGTAGAAGAAGTGGTCGAAACGCTGGCTACATTTTTACTTGAAAATCCAAGATATTTGCACGCCAGAATTCTTGAACGTATGGTTGAGCCGGAGCGAATTCTTCAGTTCCGCGTTCCCTGGACCGACGACCGTGGTAATATACATATCAATCGTGGTTACCGCATTGAAATGAACAGTGCCATTGGTCCGTATAAAGGAGGATTGCGTTTTCACCCAACTGTGAACCAGAGTATTTTAAAATTTCTTGCTTTCGAGCAAGTCCTGAAAAACAGCCTGACTTCGTTGCCAATGGGTGGAGGTAAAGGTGGCTCCGACTTCGACCCAAAAA
>JBNKOT010000382.1:0-1912 GCA_050294855.1 Draconibacterium sp.
TCATATGATTATTGGTGTAGGTTCGTCGTGGAATTGCTAATCGCGGCATTTCGAGTTTTGGATAACGGTTTTCTTTGGTTTGCGGATCGCGGTCGGCCAAAAGAGTTCCAACTTCCACCCCACGAACACCGGCTTCAAGGTACAATTCAATCGCCAACGTTTGTGCGATGTATTCTTCTTTTGGCACATTTTCCAAAACCCGGGTAGCATCGATAAACACCGCATGTCCTCCAATTGGTTTCTGTACCGGAATATGCCAGTCGATTAATTGATCGCCCAAATATTTTACCTGCTCAATTCTATTGCCTAAATAATGGCCATCGGTTACTTCGTGCAAACCCACAGCAAGCGCATTCATATCGCGGCCAGCCATACCTCCGTAGGTATTAAAACCTTCAAACATGATATTGAAAACAGAAGCCGCTTTGTACAATTCTTCGCTTTTCATGGCCATAAAACCACCGATATTAACAATGCCATCTTTTTTACTGCTCATGGTCATCGCATCGGCGTAGGTGTACATTTCTGTTACGATTTCGGTAATCGATTTATCTTGATAACCGTCTTCTCGGTTTTGAATAAACCAGGCATTTTCGGCAAAACGAGCCGAGTCGAAAACCACTTTAATTCCATATTTTTTTGATAATGCCGCAATTTCCCGCATATTTTTCATCGAAACCGGTTGCCCGCCCGAAGTGTTACAAGTTAGCGTTACCACTACCATTGGAATGTTTTTGGCTCCCTCAGAAACATATACTTTTTCGAGCTTGTTCAAATCGATATTTCCTTTGAACAAATGATCCGATTCGGTATCAAAAGCTTCGTCGATTGTGCAATCAACAGCTTTTGCATTCCGAAATTCGATGTGTCCTTTTGTGGTGTCGAAATGACTGTTCCCGGGAATAACATTTCCCGCTTTCACCAAAACCGAAAAAAGTACATTTTCGGCTGCTCTTCCCTGGTGAGTTGGTAAAAAATAGTCGAAACCAAAAATAGTTTTGATCGCTGTTTTTAAATTATAATAAGACGACGAACCGGCGTAACTTTCATCGCCGGTCATCAGCGCAGCCCACTGTCGGTCGCTCATCGCACCGGTTCCGCTGTCGGTTAATAAATCGATGTAAACCTGCTCGCTTTTTAAATTGAATAAATTGTAATTCGCTGCTTTTATCCACGCTTCGCGTTGTGTACGAGTACTTCTGTAAATGGGTTCAACCATTTTTATCCGATACGATTCTGCAAATGGCAATTGCATAATAAATGTTTTTTTGTGATTTAATAAATGAAAAAGATGTGCCGGAATCTAAAAATTGCATCACTGGAAATGCGTTTTACGCTAAAAGATATGCGTCACGATTTTTAATGTTGACGAACTTTGCTGGAGAAGAAATATTTTGCGAATGAATTAAAATCATTTCTAAAATTTAGAATAAAAGTAGCATGTTCCATAAAACAGAACAATGACTTTTGTCTAAGTATTTAAAATTTGACAAACGAAAACTATATGTTATTGTTCTGAAAAATTAGAATGAATTCTAAATTAAATAGGATTTAAACAATTAATTTCACGGTCTAAAATAAAAGAGATGAGTGGACTGAAATTTGAAGCTGTGATTTTTGATATGGATGGTGTGATTACGAAAACCGCGATTACACATGCCGCTGCGTGGAAAAAAATGTTCGATGAATTTTTAAAAAAAAGGGGGAAAGATTTGGGCGAAACTTTTCGGGAGTTTACACAAAACGACTACCTGTCTTTTGTGGATGGAAAACCACGTTACAAAGGAGTTGCTTCTTTTTTAGAATCACGAAACATTTCAATTCCGTTTGGTGATACAAACGACGAGCCCGTAAACGAAACCGTTTGCGGACTTGGAAATATGAAGAATAAAGCTTTTAACGAAGTAATTGC
>JBNKOT010000383.1:0-4702 GCA_050294855.1 Draconibacterium sp.
AGCCATTTCGCCGCTTTATTTTACTTTGTTGATGGCACTTTATGCATTTTCTTTAACCGGGGCGATCCGAATGTGGAAATTTCACCGCGATGGTATTTTTCTTTATTCGCTTGCTCAATTGGTAATTCTGTTTCTGCCCGCAGTCTGGATCGACTGGAGCGCCTTTTCTGCCGCCAATGCCATTTCAACCGGAGTGTTTATTATTGGATATATGTTTAGTTTTAAATACTACAAATAGATCATCATAAATTGGAAATGCAGAAGTTTAATCATCCAACAGAATTCGCCTTATAAATCCCGGTTCCTGTAATAAAATTAAAGGATTATATGCATTCACCTTCTTCTGAATTTTACTCCCAGCTCATCACTTCTTTATAAAACGGCACAAGTAATTCTGCCATTATTTTGTGGTCTTCTTTATCAGGATGACTATCGCAACCGTGAGGAACTAAATCAGAAAAAAAATAAAGTTGAATTTCTTTTGCTGAAGGTCTTACACTTCTAAAACGACTTTTAACTGCAGTCAAACAATTTTCGAAAAGTTTTGCATGCTCGCCCGAAACCATCGGACTGGTTAACAAACAAATTTGTGTTTCAGGATAATGCGAATAAATGGTTTCGATAAGTTGAATGTAATTGTTGACAAACCGAAGCGAATCGAAAGGCAAACGCTCGGTGCTTCCATCGCCATCAGAAAAGTCGTTGGTTCCCAAACAAATACTGACCAAATTGGGAGTAAAAGAATCGAAGTCCCACTTTTTTGAACTGTCGGTATTCAAATACTTGTTTTCGTAAACGTCGGGCATTACCGGACTCAGACTGTTCCAGTTGCGGTAAATTCCAATTCCCGAAACCGAACTCAACATAAACTGCGCATTTAATGCTTCTGCGGCTCTTCTTCCATACGAAAAATAGGCGTTGTGCTGATCGTACCAAACACCTGTTCCACAAGGAATTTCTTTCCAGTCGATGCCCATTCCACAAGTAATAGAGTTGCCAATAAACTCAATTTTACGGGTTGACTGTTCGGATAACGGAAGCAAAACATTGCATTTTAAACCACCAAAAACAATGGTATTATTGCTGGCTTCGGTAGATTTAAAAATCCGAAGCCGATGATTTTTAATAGCCGAATTAACCGGAATTGTATATGAATTCATTCCTTTTTTTTCCAGCTTAATTCGTCCCTGGTATTCGTTGTCCACTTCGATGGAAACAAAATTATATTCACCTTCAGGATTTTGTTTTTCCAGCAAAACAATACACGAATCGCCTGCGAAATTCACTTCAACAAAAGAAGCAGATCCGATTAAAACCGGTGCCTCATCGTTTGTTAAATCAACTCTCCCGCTGTAAAAAATCTGAGCGTTGTCAGCAGAAAAAAATTGAATTTCTTTTTCTTCACACGAATAAAAAACAAAGAATAGGGCGATAAAAAGCAGATGGTATAGTTTATGCATAATTTGTGATTTTTATAGTTCAAAAATAAAAAATTTGATTGAACTAAATTTGCTTTTATTGATTAAGTATTCCATCCTTGATCGATGAGTAGAAAAAAGAATGGCACTCCTGTTTGAATAAACTTTTCGGAGTGCCATCCTGGATCAATAAGGGTATATAAACGATTAAACTCCCAGCAACAGTTTCCCGGCATCTTCGCCACCGGTAAACATTCGTTCCGGGTTTTCAATCATCTCTTTCACTTTTACTAAAAATCCAACCGAATCTTTTCCATCGATTACACGATGATCGTACGAAAGTGCAATGTACATCATGGGTCGAATTACAACCTGACCATCAACGGCAATCGGGCGCTCAAGAATATTGTGCATGCCTAAAATTGCCGATTGCGGCGGATTAATAATAGGTGTTGATAACAAGGAACCAAACACACCGCCATTTGTAATGGTAAAGGTTCCGCCAGTTAATTCTTCAACCGTTATTTTTTTTGTACGTGCTTTTTCTGCGAGTTCTTTAATTTCCAGCTCAATTTGCGGAATCGATTTACTTTCTGCATTTCGCACAATCGGCACCATTAATCCTTTTGGCGTTGAAACCGCAATTCCAATGTCAACAAATTTTGGAGATACAATTTCATCACCATCGATTTGAGCATTTACCATCGGATGTGCTTCTGCTGCCAGTGCAACTGCTTTGGTAAAAAAGGACATAAATCCCAATTTAAATCCGTGTGTATCGATAAATTTTTGCTGATTATCTTTTCGCAGCTTCATCACAAAACTCATGTCGATTTCGTTAAAAGTGGTTAGCATCGCCGTTTCGTTTTTAACCGAAACCAAACGCGCACTCAACTTTCTTCTCAAACTCGACATTGGCTGACGATCGATGACTCGGCTGGCTTCTTTTTGCTGAATGGAAACAGCAGCCGATTTTGGTAATCCGATAACAGCTTCCACCTCTTTTTTACCCAAACGTTTTAAACCTTTTATTACATCGTCGACCGAAAGGCTGTGTTCTTTCATTATTTCTTTTGCAACCGAAGTAACTTTTACTTTATCGAAATCTTCAGAAGCAAGAGGTTCAGTTTTGGCTTTTGCAGCCGCTTCTTTCGAAGGTTCGGCTTTAGCAGCCGGTTCAGCTTCGGTATTTACGACTGCTTCTTTTTCTACTTTCGCAGGTGGTGCAACACTTGTATCGATGGTGCAAACCACATCACCCACCGGAACAGCATCTCCTTCAGCAGCTTTAATTTCTATTTTACCTCCTTCAATGGCAACAATTGTTAAAGTTGCTTTGTCGGATTCAACTTCAGCAATTTCCTGATCTTTGAAAACGACTGCGCCGTCTTCAACTAGCCAGGTTCCAATTTCAACTTCGGTTATCGATTCTCCCGGACTGGGAACTTTAATTTCTACAATCATTTTTTGGTTTTTTATGAGGCAATAACTTCTTTTTGTTCAAAAACAGTATTTAATATTTTTTCCAATCCACGGAGGTGTTTTTCCATCAAACCAACTGCAGGACTTGCACTTTCGGGACGCGAAACAACTTTTAATCCCAGCTCAGGCAATTTTCGGATTAGAAATGGCCAGGCTCCCATATTTTCAGGTTCATCTTGTGCCCAAATCATTTCGGTTGAATTTTTGTATTTTTTAATAACCTGATTGATTTGATCTTTTGGTATTGGATATATTTGTTCCAAACGAACAATGGCAACATTTTTTATTCCGTTTTCAACCTGATGTTTGTGAAGATCGTAATACAATCGACCTGAAGTAAAAATAATTTTCTCGACCGAGGCTGGTTCTACCATGTTGTTGTCGATAATTTCGTTAAACGAACCATTAGACAATTCTTCCACTTTCGATAAAACCATCGGATGACGCAATAAACTTTTTGGCGTGAAAATAACCAGTGGTATGCGGGTTTTCATTTTTACCTGACGGCGTAACACATGAAACATGTTGGCCGGTGTGCTCGGCACTACCACCTGTATGTTGTTATTTGCCGAAAGTTCGAGAAAACGTTCGATTCGTCCGCTCGAATGTTCAGGTCCCTGGCCTTCGTATCCATGTGGTAAATAAAGCACCAGGTTATTCATCAATCCCCATTTTTCGATGGCGGAAGAAATATACTGGTCGATAATTACCTGTGCCACGTTATGAAAATCGCCAAATTGAGCTTCCCAAATGTTCAATCCGTTAGGTTGTGCCAATGCATATCCGTATTCAAAACCCAAAACGGCATATTCGGAGAGAATGGAATTGTAAACATGAAAAGGTGCCTGATCTTTGGCAACATATTTTAACGGAAAATATTTCTGATCGGTTCCCTGAATAACAAAAGCGGCATGGCGGTGAGCAAAAGTTCCTCTTTCACTGTCTTGTCCACTTAAACGTACCGGATGACCTTCGGTAACTAAACTTCCGTAAGCCAGTAATTCTGCCATTGCCCAATCGAGCCGATCATCCAACATCATCATTCGTCGATCGCTAATGATCCGATCAACTTTTTTGAAAAACACCAGGTCTTTGGGCAGGTTGTTTATTTTGTCGGCTATTTCGATAAGCTTTTCCTTTTTTACACCCGTTTCTACCGATTCAGGAAAAACTTCTTTATGAGGCATCTCATATTTTTCATATTCATTCAGCAGGAATTTACGAATTTGCAGTTTTTCGATAAGTTCCGATTGTTTTAATTTCCCATCTAAAAGATCGTCAAACTCTTTGATTTCTTTTTTAGATTCTTCTCGACTCAGTACACCAAGCTTATTGAGTTTTTCGGAATAAATATCGCGTGGATTCGGGTGTTTCGAAATGGCTTTGTACAACATGGGTTGTGTAAAACGCGGTTCATCACCTTCGTTATGTCCGTATTTACGGTAACATAAAATATCGATAAAAACATCGGAATCCCATTTCTGCCGAAATTCCATCGCCAGTTGAATGGTGGTAATAAGTGCTTCCACATCGTCGCCGTTCACATGAAATACGGGTGAACGGGTTACTTTGGCCACATCGGTACAATAGGTACTCGAGCGGGCTTCGATGTATGGAGTCGTAAATCCAACCTGATTGTTGATCACAACATGAATGGTTCCGCCAGTTCTGTATCCATCTAATTGTGCCATTTGTGTTGTTTCGTAAACTACACCCTGAGTTGCAATTGCAGCATCGCCATGAATAATTATTGCGGTAGCTTTATGAAAATCTTTTTTGTAAATCGAGTCAATCTGCGAACG
>JBNKOT010000384.1:0-9202 GCA_050294855.1 Draconibacterium sp.
TTCGTAATAAGCAGTGTCGGTGCAAAATGCATACGATCGTGGTTTTGCCGCCGGAGTTGTTAGTATTTGGTTTAAAATAGTTTTTCCTTCGGCAGTAACAAAATCTGCTCCAGCTTTAATATCTTTTATTTTGGCGATTGGAATTTTGAATTCCTGAATGTGTTCCTTTTTTATGTTTTTTGGTTTTTCAATCTCTTTAAAAAGAAATCCGCAAGTTGAAATGCTGTGTTTTACCGGGAAAGAAAAAACTTCAACTCGCTTGTCAGCATAAATCTTTTGTGGTTTTTTAAAGTTTAACGGGTGAAAAATCAGGTTGACTTTCATTTCTCCTTTAATAAAATCGAGTTGGGCTTGAATCAGGTTTTTTAATTCTGAAGAAGAATAAATGTGAAGGTCGGTTTTTATGCCGAGCAGATTCATAGTCGAAATCAAACCGATCAACCCAAAATAATGATCGCCGTGCAAATGAGAAATAAAAATGTGTTTGATTTTGGCGAATCCAATTTTTTGTCGACGTAATTGAATTTGTGTTCCTTCTCCGCAATCGATCAAAAAAAACCGCCCAAGTATGTTTAATACTTGAGCGGTTGGATATCTATCAGATGTTGGTAATGCTGAACTACTTCCCAGTATGGTCAACTCAAAAGGCATTCCTTTTTAAAGGTTTTCCTTTTTTACCAGTAACTCTTTCGCTTCGTTGGTGGTTTTTGTTATTAACAAAACCGTGTGAAGCATCGAGATATGTACCAGGTTTTCCACATCTGGCTGAAGACCACACAAAACAAATGTTCCAATGGAGTCTTCGCACAATCGATTGGCTACCAATACTGCTCTTAATCCTGACGAATCGCAATAAGCACAATTCGATAAATCAAGAATAATGTTTTTTTCGCCCTCGTTGTTTATTACAACAAGTTTCGATTTCAGATCGGGTGCGTTATTTGTATCTAGTCTTTCGGAATTTACTTTTACTAAAGTATGATTTCCGTTCTTATGAATTTCGAATGTCATAGTCTAATTTACGAAATTCTAGTTGAAATAACCAAATCCCTTATTATTTATCTTTTTTCTCGTCTTTCTCCATTTGCGTTTTCAGTTCAGCCAATGCACTGATATCGCCTAATGTAGTTTTTTCGATGTTGTCGTTGGTGGTTTTCACCGCTCTTTTGCTTGAACGTGTTTGCGTTTTACGTTTAGCAGTGTCTTCAGCACGTTTTACATCTTCGAAAATTCTTGAATGAGAAACAATGATTCTTTTAGCAGACTTATTGAATTCGATAACTTTGAAATCCAATTTTTCGTCTTGTTTTACTGAAGATCCATCTTCTTTCACCAGGTGGCGCGGAGTAGCAAAACCTTCAACACCGTATGGAAGCGCAATTACAGCACCTTTGTCCATTAATTCAACCACAGTTCCTTCGTGAATCGAATCTGAAGTGAAAATAGTTTCGAATACATCCCAAGGATTTTCTTCCAGTTGTTTGTGTCCCAAACTCAAACGGCGGTTGTCTTTGTCGATGTCGAGAACAACAACTTCGATTTCTTCAGCAATTGCAGTAAATTCTGATGGATGTTTGATTTTTTTCGTCCAACTCAAATCTGAGATGTGAATCAATCCGTCAACTCCTTCAGCAATTTCTACAAATACTCCAAAGTTCGTGAAGTTACGTACTTTCGCTTTGTGCTTGCTTCCAACACTGTATTCAGTATCGATGTTTTCCCATGGGTCTGTTTTCAATTGTTTGATACCCAAAGACATTTTACGCTCGTCGCGATCTAATGTAAGAATAGCTGCATCGATTTCGTCTCCTACTTTTAAGAAATCCTGAGCACTGCGTAAATGCTGGCTCCACGACATTTCTGAAACGTGAATTAAACCTTCAACTCCGGTTGCAATTTCAACAAATGCACCGTAGTCGGCAATCACAACAACTTTTCCTTTTACTTTGTCGCCAACTTTTAAATCTGCATCCAGGTTATCCCATGGGTGAGGAGTAAGTTGTTTCAGACCAAGAGCAATACGTTTTTTGTCGTCATCGAAATCAAGAATTACAACATTCAGTTTTTGATCTAATTCTACAATTTCGCTTGGGTGAGAAATACGTCCCCAAGAAAGGTCGGTAATGTGGATTAATCCGTCGACACCACCAAGATCCATAAATACACCGTAAGAAGTTACGTTCTTAACAGTTCCTTCAAGAACTTGTCCTTTTTCGAGTTTAGCAATAATTTCTTTTTTCTGTTGTTCCAGTTCAGCCTCAATAAGTGCTTTATGAGAAACAACAACGTTACGGTATTCGTGATTGATTTTAACCACTTTGAATTCCATGGTTTTTCCAACGAATACATCGTAATCGCGAATTGGTTTAACATCAATTTGCGAACCTGGCAAGAATGCTTCAATTCCAAAAACATCTACAATCATACCACCTTTGGTACGACACTTGATAAAACCTTTGATGATTTCGTCGTTCTCAAGCGATTCGTTTACACGCTCCCAAGAACGGGTTGCACGAGCTTGTTTGTGCGAAAGGATCATCTGTCCTTTTTTATCTTCGAGACTTTCGATGTACACATCTACTTTGTCGCCTACTTTCAATTCAGGGTTGTAACGGAATTCGTTTACACTAACAATACCGTCAGATTTGTAACCGATGTCAACTACAACTTCACGTTTGTTTAACGAAATAACGGTCCCTTCCAGAACTTCTTTTTCTGAAACAGTATTCAGCGTTCCGAAGTATAATTCTTCGAACTGGCTTCTGTCTTTTTCAGAGTAAATGTCAATTCCGCTTTCAAGGCTTGCCCAGTCGAATTCTTCGGTTTGAGCTTTTGTTTCTTTTTTTGCTTTTGCAGGAGCTTTTTCTTCAACTTCGGCAACTGCTTTTTCTTCGGCTTCGGCTACAACTTCAGCTTTTGCTTCTTCAGCAACTTCAGCTTCGGTCTTAACTTCCGGTTCAGTTACTGCTTCTGCAATAACTTCTTTTGTTTCTTCTGCAGGTACCTCTGTTTTCTCTTCAGCAGCAGCCTCAACAACTTTTTTTTCTTCTTGAGCAGGAGTTTCTGTTACTTCCTTTTCAAGTTTTTCATTTTTCTTTTCAGTCATGTAATTCTAAATAAATTAATGAGTTAGACAATATATTTGTTTTTAAATCGCGCGCAAAAATATAACTTAATTTACAACTATCAAAACCTTTCTGTAAATAAATGATTTTTAAGGAGATAATTTTATTCTGCCTGGAATTTCTTTGGTTATACTCCTGCATTTTAATTTTGTTGTCTTTTGGTGGTGGAATGATCCGCTTTCTTATTTTTGCAGTCCATCAATAAAATTTGAATTTTGGTATTTTATTTCAATGTTAATTGCCGTGATGTAATAATTTTTGAAAAACTAAATCGTATGATTTTTGTTGAGAACGAAAAGAATTGAAGGAGCTATTTGTAGCGATTAACAGAATTATTCCGGCTGTAGTTTTTTTTACGATAAGTGTGATTAATTGAAATTTATTTTAGAATTAGGAGTTAGTTAATCTAAAATTGTAAATTTGTCATTTCCATTGGATGAGTGATGTGAAATCATCAAAAATCGAGAGCACAAATAATATTGAAAATCAGGTGTTTAATTGATAAATGTAAAACCGGTTGCAGAAAGCGATTGGTAATTATGACCAAACTCTAGAATAAATTATTTATGAAAGGTATTATTCTCGCAGGAGGAGCAGGAACCCGATTATATCCGGTTACCCGTTCAATTTCGAAACAAATTATTCCGGTTTACGATAAACCAATGATCTATTATCCACTTTCGGTATTGATGTTGGCAGGAATTAGAGAAGTATTAATTATTTCTACTCCAACCGATATTGGCTTATACGAGAATTTGTTTGGCGATGGATCTCAACTGGGAATGAAAATTTCATATAAAATTCAACCCTCACCAGACGGATTGGCACAGGCATTTATTTTGGGCGAAGAGTTTATTGGCGACGATAATGTTTGTTTAATCCTTGGCGACAATATTTTTTACGGTTATAATTTTAGGAGAGTTTTGGAGGATGCAGCTAAATTGGAAAATGGCTCAATTGTTTTCGGTTATTATGTAAATGATCCTGAAAGGTACGGAGTTGTTGAATTTGATGAATCGGGCAAGGTTGTATCTATTGAAGAAAAACCTGACGAACCAAAATCGAATTATGCAGTAACCGGGCTTTACTTCTACTCAAACGATGTGGTTGAAAAAGCTAAAAATTTGAAACCCTCGAAACGTGGCGAATTAGAAATTACCGATTTAAATCGTTTATACTTGGAAGAGAATCGATTAAACGTGAAATTGCTTGGTCGAGGATTTGCATGGCTCGACACCGGAACACACGATAGTTTGTTACAAGCGTCGAATTATATTGCAACCATAGAGCAGAGGCAGGGATTAAAAGTTTCATGCATCGAAGAAATTGCTTTCAAGGTGGGATTTATCGATAAAAAACAATTGTTAGCATTAGCCGAACCTTTAAGTAAAAATCAGTATGGCCAGTATTTGATAAATCTTGCTAATAAACAAAAATTCTCGTTTTAATGAAGATAATAAAAACACCACTTCCTGATTTAGTTATTATTGAACCCAGAGTTTTTAGTGACGACAGAGGATATTTTTTTGAATCATTTCATCAGGAACGATATCTGGATGCAGGAATTACGCAACCTTTTATTCAGGATAACGAATCGCAATCGGTAAAAGGAGTAATAAGAGGATTGCATTATCAGCTTGGAGAGTTTTCTCAGGCAAAGTTAGTTCGGGTTGTGCAAGGAACAGTTTATGATGTTGCAGTTGATTTGCGAAATGGATCGCCAACATTTGGAGAGTGGTTTGGTGTTGAGCTCGATGAAAGTAATAAGCGACAGTTATTTGTCCCCCGGGGATTTGCGCATGGATTTTCGGTTTTGAGCAAAACAGCTATTTTTAGTTATAAGTGCGATAATATTTACAATAAAGAATCGGAACGGGGCATCAATCTTTTTGATCCAAAACTGGGTATTGACTGGAAAGTGGGTGATCAGGAACAAATTGTTTCTGAAAAAGATAATGTGGCGCCAAATTTTGAGGATGCTGAAATGAATTTTGTTTTTTAAAATGAATATAATAGTTACCGGAGCATACGGGCAATTAGGCAGCGAGTTAAAAGAACTTGAAATGGAATTCCCGGAATTTCATTTTCATTTTACCGATGTCGATTCTTTGGATATTACAAATGAGAATGCAGTTGCAGGTTTTTTTAACGAAAAACAACCCGACTTTGTTATTAACTGTGCGGCTTATACGGCAGTTGATAAGGCAGAAATAGATCAGGCAGTTGCAGAAAAAGTGAATGCTATTGCGCCTAAAATTCTTGGGAAAATATCGAGAAATGTAGGTGCGAAATTGATCCACGTTTCAACCGATTATGTTTTTTCTGGCGATGCAAATCAGCCTTATTCAGAAACAGATTTAGTAGATCCGCAGGGAGTTTATGGTAAAACAAAATTGCAGGGCGAAATAAATTGTTTAAATGAAAATCCTGATGCTGTTGTAATTCGCACTTCGTGGTTGTACTCCGAGTTTGGAAATAATTTTGTTAAAACCATGTTGAGAATCGGAAAAGAGCGAGGCGAATTAAATGTGGTATTCGATCAGGTTGGAACACCGACTTACGCGGCAGATTTGGCAGAAACAATCATCGCTATCATTCAAAAAACCATAGAGAATCCTACCAATTTTATTCCCGGAATTTATCATTATTCAAATGAAGGTGTGATAAGTTGGTTCGATTTTGCAAAAGCCATTTTCGAAATAAAAAATATGGAGTGTCTTGTTCATCCTGTTCTTTCCGATGCATTTCCAACTCCGGCAAAACGACCTCATTTTAGTGTTTTAAATAAATCGAAAATAAAGAATAACTATAAAATTGAAATTCCGTATTGGAAAGATAGTTTAGAAGTTTGTATAGCGAATTTAGAGAATTAGATAATGGAAAATCAAGAATTAAAAGTCGTACGAGCAAAAGCACAAGAATGGTTATCGGAAACCTACGACGAAAAAACAAGAACGGAAGTTCAGGCTTTATTGGATAACAAAGATACAACCGAACTGGTTGACTCCTTTTATCGCAGCCTCGAATTTGGAACCGGTGGTTTGCGAGGAATTATGGGGGTTGGAACCAATCGAATGAATATTTATACGGTTGGCGCTGCAACACAAGGATTGAGTAATTACTTGAAAAAGAATTTTGCCGACCTGCCACAAATTAGTGTTGCTATTGGTCACGATTGCAGAAATAACAGTCGCTTGTTTGCCGAAAGCAGTGCAAAAATATTTTCGGCAAATGGGATAAAAGCTTATTTATTCGAGGATCTTCGTCCAACGCCGGAGTTGTCGTATGCCATTCGCGAATTAGGATGTCAGAGTGGAATTATTTTAACGGCTTCGCACAATCCGAAAGAATACAACGGTTACAAAGCATATTGGGACGACGGTTCGCAAATTGTTGCTCCTCACGATGTAAACATTGTAAACGAAGTCGCAAAAATTAAACCCGAAGATATTAAATTTGATGGTTCGGATGATTTAATTGAAGCGCTTGGCGAAGATATGGACAATAAATTTTTAGCCGAAGTAAAAAAAGTATCGATCTCGCCAGATCTTGTAAAAAAACACAAAGACATAAAAATCGTTTATACGCCAATTCATGGTACCGGAGTTAAATTAATTCCTGCAGCATTGCGTGAATTTGGTTTTACCAATATTTTTAATGTGCCTGAACAAGATGTGGTAAGTGGCGATTTTCCAACTGTAATTTCTCCGAATCCCGAGGAAGTGGCTGCCATGGAAATGGCCAATAAAAAAGCCGCCGAAATTAATGCCGATGTTGTAATGGCTTCCGATCCCGACGCCGACAGAATTGGAGTTGCCGTTAAAAACGACAAAGGCGAATACATCATCATAAACGGTAATCAAACTGCGCTGCTTTTCATTTATTACATCGTTACAAAAATGAAGGAAGCGGGTAAACTGAAAGGAAATGAGTTTATCGTAAAAACTATTGTTTCTACCGAAATGATTGCAGAAATTGCACGCAAAAACGATATCGAATATTTCGATGTTTATACCGGCTTTAAATTTATTGCCGAAATTATACGCGATTTAGAAGGAAAGAAAAAATACATTGGAGGTGGTGAAGAAAGTTTTGGATTTATGCCTTCCGATTTTGTTCGCGATAAAGATGCTGTTTCTTCGTGTGCCTTAATGGCCGAAATTACTGCTTGGGCAATCGATCAGGGAAAAACTTTGTACGAATTGTTACAGGACATTTATCTGGAATACGGTTATTCGCGCGAAAAAATGAAATATGTAGTGCGAAAAGGAAAAACTGGTGCAGAAGAAATTCAGCAAATAATGACCAAACTTCGAAACGATCCTCCCCAAAAATTGGGTGGCTCGCAAATGGAGTGGGTGAAAGATTATTCAACATTAATTGCAAAAGACCTGTTAAGTGGTGAAGAGAAAAAAATCGATCAGAAAATAACCTCCAACGTATTACAGTTTTTTACTCAGGATGGAACAAAAATTTCTGTTCGACCATCAGGGACCGAACCAAAAATTAAATTCTATTTTGAAGTTTCAGGTGAATTAAAATCGCGGAAAGATTTTGATGCAACCGAAGAAAAAGCCGATGCAAAAATCGACTCGATAATGGATGAATTAGGATTGTAACTTAAACCAATAATTAATTAAAAAATGAAACCAAAATTTTTAACTTTTTTACTGCTTTTTGTGGCAGTAATTGCATCCGCTCAAGAAGATGAGTCGATGAGAATGAAACCCGAAATGACCGAGATTTGGGATCCTGAAATTACAATTATCACCCCCGGAGCAACCGATGCCGATGCTCCTTCTGATGCCATTGTTTTATTCGATGGCGTTAATTTAGACAGCGAATGGACAAACGACAAAGGTGAAAAACCCGGGTGGATTGTGGCCGACAATTGTGTAACGGTAAAAAGAGGAACCGGAATAATTAAAACCAAACGTGTGTTCGAAGATTTTCAGTTACACATCGAGTGGCGTGCTCCTTCCGAAGTAAAAGGCGAAAGTCAGGGGCGTGGTAACAGTGGCGTCTTTTTACAGGGAATTTACGAAGTGCAGGTGTTGGATAATTAGAACAACCGTACCTACAGAAACGGACAGGCCGGCAGTTTATACAAACAACATCCTCCGCTTGTTAACGCGTGCAAAGAGCCGGGTGTGTGGCAAACTTACGACATTATTTATACAGCACCACGTTTTAACGATAATGGTACTTATTTTACACCGCCAACTGTAACCGTTTTACAAAATGGTGTTTTGGTTCAGAACAATGTAAAATTGCGTGGTCCAACCGAATATATTGGTATTCCTGAATATACTGTAAAAAAACATGGTCCCGGTCCAATTGTATTGCAAGACCACGGAAATCCGGTAAGTTTTAGAAATATTTGGATTAGAGAATTGTAAATACAGAAAATAATATATTTTAGACCCGAAGAATTCTCTTCGGGTTTTTTTATGTTAATTTGTTGTCATGAATCCAAAATTGGTCTATTTCAGCATATTTTTTATCCTTTCTACTTTTATTGGATTGAGTCAAAATCAAAACTTTACAACAAAATTACCCATTGTTTATCTCGATACAAATGGTAGCGAAATACCCGACAGTCCAAGAATTAAAGCAAAAATGGAAATTGCCTGGAAAGAAAATGGTAACGAAAACAGTACGTCCGACCCACGAAGTCATTTTAAAGGAGATGTGAAAATTGAAATCAGAGGATCATCTTCACAAATGTTTCCTAAAAAATCGTATGGATTTGAATTAAAAGACAACGCTGATGAAGACATGGACTTTCCGTTGTTGGGAATGCCGGCTGAAGAGGATTGGATTTTGTATGCTCCTTACACCGATAAATCTTTAATCAGAAATGTATTAACGATGACCTTAGCCAGTCAGATTGATGGTGTTTATGCACCTCGCTGTAAATATGTCGAACTCTTTGTAAACAACGAATACGACGGAATTTATGTGATGATGGAGCAAATTAAAAGAGACTCGAACCGTGTTGATATCGCGAAACTGCGTACGCAAGACGTTGATGGAAATGAATTAACCGGCGGGTACATCATAAAAATTGATAAACA
>JBNKOT010000385.1:0-1977 GCA_050294855.1 Draconibacterium sp.
CTTCAACACTTATTTTTTCGATTAGTTCGGGATAGGCTTCGTGCCAGGCATTCCATCCGCCCTGCAACGACATTACGTTTTGGTAGCCCAGTTCCATTAATGCTTTTGCGGCAAGGGCCGAACGACCGCCACTACGACAATTCAAAACAATTGGATCGGTTTTTTCGGGTATGTATAATCCCATCTCATCCCAAACTTCTTCCTTTCCAATTTTAAATTCGATTACACCACGCGGAATAGATGCAGCTCCCGGAATATATCCCGATTCGTATTCATCTGGCGTTCGAACATCGATTAATACAAAGTAATCTTCACCATCGTACATGGTTTTAAAATTTTCAAGCGTAATTTCTTTAATTACTGCTTTGGCAGCTTCAACCATTTGGTCGCTGCTTTCGAATGATGAAATTGATGTGGAATTTGTTGGTGTTTGCTGCTGGCACGCAACAAGCATAACGAAGCTAAAAATCAATAAATTGATTGCCTTTCTCATGTCCTTTAATATTTTAGATATTGAATAAAAAGTCAACGCCTCAAATATAGTTTCGGAAAAAATCTCAAACGATTTCTGGATTACGTAGCAACTCAACATTCGCTTTCAAGCTTCTCATGGTAAAGTTTGATGTACATCAAGAACTTGTTTGACTAAACCCGTAAGTATTAACTATTTTGCTATATTGCGGTGACATTGTGAATGAATAATTATGCTTACCGGAAAAATTGTGAAAAAGTGTGTTGACTGCAACTGCAAATCGTTACCTTTTATGAAATTAACAACCGAAGAATTAATTCAGATTAATAAAAACCGGGTAGAAGTTAATTACAAAAAAGGTGAAACAATTTTTAAACAGGGAGCACTTGCCGGGCACATAGTTTATATTAAGTCGGGGCTGGTAAAAGTCTATCGCGAACACGGTGCCAACGAATTAATACTTTCTTTGGAAAGCAAAGGAAAAATGATTGGTTTGCAAGCCATTTATTCTCAAAACATCTATCCTTATTCGGTTTCGGCCTATGACGATGTCAGCGTATGTTTGCTCGATATTAAAGCCATTAGTTCTTTAATTGGCGTAAATGCTCAATTCGGATCGCAGATTCTTAATATCATTAACGAAGAAACTCTTTTTTCGTACAACAGAATGGCCTGTTTAACACTTAAACAATTACACGGCCGATTTGCCGACTTGTTGCTTTGTCTGAGTTTACGTATTTACAAACGAAAAGAATTTAAAATTCCGTTATCGAAAAAAGACATGGCAGCAATTATGAACATGTCGCAGGAAAGTATGTCGAGGGTAATCAAAGATTTTACAAAAGATAAAATTGTAGAAATGAAAGCCAATAAAATTTCGATTCTCAATTTCGAAAAGATCCGGCATTTGAGTTTGGTCGGATAATTACCCTTTAAGTTTTATTTGTTCGAGTTTTTCGTAATCCAAAATCGTAATCTTGTTTTTTTCTGTTTTAATGATGTTATCTTCCTGGAATTCTTTTAAGAGCCGGGTAACACTTTCTCTTGATGTGCCAATTAACGATGCGAGTTCGGCTTTTGTAAGGTTCAGATTAAACGGATTTTCGTCGTATACCTGATTGGCAAAATAATACAAAGTATTTGCCAGCCGCCCCGGTAATTGCTGCTGCACATTATTTACCAACCGGTCGAAATAGTTCATTTCGTCGCTGCAGATGTAAGAAATTACTTCAGATGCAAAAACACCATTCCGGTTTAATAAAATTCCAAATTTTTCGATGTTGATAAAACAGACTTTACATTTTGTTATTGCGGTTGCCGAAATATTATATTGTTTGGCGGTTTTATTCAAATTATGTATGCCAAGATAAGCTCCTTTTTTTGTAATAGATAATATATAATCTTTACCGCCAATTCCACTTTTACTGAGTTTTACAAATCCTTCTCGTAAATAAACAATGTGGTTCGATGGCATGCCTTCTTTAAAGATCAGTTCTCCTTTTTCG
>JBNKOT010000386.1:0-9609 GCA_050294855.1 Draconibacterium sp.
TCGAAATATTTAAAAATAAAGGCGACGACAAATTTTTGTTGAGCCACTGAATTTCGGCGGTATAAAAATACGGATTGGTCACCTGAACAACCGAACCCGATTCGTTGGCAAGTTTTAATAATCGAAAACATTCTTCGGCCGTAAGCTTTAAATTTTCGGTGGCAAAAATGTGTTTCGACTTTTTTACAATTTCGCATAACATTTCGAAAGGAAGTAAAGAAGAACTGTCGACCAAAAATAAGTCGGCTCTTTCAATGAGTTCAACCCGGTTAAATTCCGGAATTGAAAAATGAAAACCATTCAATTGTGCACTTGTTCCCACCGAAGTTTTCCCGATTACATTAACATTTTTGTTTTTTTGTATCCGTTTCACATGCGGCTCCAACACCTCAGTATTCCCAATTATTCCAATATTCAGCATAATCCACCTTTTTATTCCGATTTTATACAAATATAGAATTCGCCACCATTGTGTATGTTTTTTCGCACCACTATTTATCAACGTTAAATGTTAATATTGAATTTGTTCAATATAGACGAAAAGCTTACATATTCGATTATTTTTGTACAATAATTGTTTAAAATGACAATCAACGATACACTGCGACACCAGGGAATGCGCAAAAAACTGGTTGAAGAATTAAAAATGAAGGGCATCCGAGACAAAGAAGTGTTGGATGCCATAAGCAAAATACCGCGACATTTATTTATGGAAAGTACATTTTTGAACTTTGCATACAAAGATCAGGCGTTCCCAATTGGCGCCGGGCAAACCATTTCGCAGCCCTATACTGTTGCATTTCAGACCCAGCTTTTGCAAATCAAAAAAAACGAAAAAGTGTTGGAAGTTGGAACCGGATCAGGTTATCAGGCGGCTGTTTTAACAGAACTTGGCGCAAAAGTTTTTACCATTGAACGGCAAAAAGAACTCTACACAAAAGTTCACAAATTCTTGCCCGACATTGGTTACACACCCGCTTGCTTTTTTGGCGACGGCTACAAAGGTCTGCCAAATTTTGCGCCTTTCGATAAAATTTTAGTAACTGCCGGAGCTCCTTTTATTCCCGAAGATCTGAAAAATCAACTAAAAATCGGGGGACGACTCGTCATTCCGGTTGGAAATACACAGCGTCAGGAAATGCAATTATTAATACGAATTTCTGAAACCGAATTTAAATCGGAAAAACACGGAGGCTTTGTTTTTGTTCCCCTATTAAAAGGAACGGTAAATTTTTAAATATGATAAAAGTTGAAAAGTTTGTTGTAAACCAGTTGGGCGAAAATAGTTTTATTCTTTCTGACGAAACCGGAGAATGTATTTTTATCGATCCCGGATTTTATTTCGAGGAAGAACATCAGGAAGTAAAAGATTATATCTCCAAGAACCGGCTCACTCCAGTAAAAATAACAAATACACATTGTCATTTCGATCATATTATGGGTGTTGAATTTGTTCGAAATCAATACAAAATTCCGTTTTATGCCCACGAAAAAGATGCAATTTTTGTCGATAATGCAAGCGAGCAGGCCATGCGTTTTGGGTTGGAAGTTGGCAAAGTTTCGCCAATCGACAAGTTTTTGGTCGAAAAAGAATTTGTAACATTTGGAAATTCAAAACTCGAAATTATTCATGTTCCGGGGCACGCTCCCGGCCACGTTGTTTTTTACAGCGAACCAGATAAATTGCTGATTGCCGGCGATGTACTTTTTTACGGAAGTATTGGCAGAACCGATTTACCGGGCGGCAATTACGACACCCTGATTTCGAACATTAAAAACAAACTTTTTGTTTTGCCCGACGACACAAAAGTATATTCCGGACACGGTCCTGAAACAACTTTGGGATTTGAAAAAACCACAAACCCTTTTTTAACGTAAAAATATTGTAGAAAATCGTTTGAATGAAACCAAATTTTGCGCACAATTTTCACACTTTGTCGAAAAAATCAATCCTTTTAATACAATTATTGTGGCTTGCACAAATTGGTCTAAAATCATTTTTTCGTTTCGCTTCTATTTATAACATTGCAAAGAATTCATTTAAATAATAAGACCTATGTCTATTGATAGATTTGTTACCCGTCATTTAGGACCCCGCGAAAGCGAAATCAATGAAATGCTTAAATATGTTGGCGTTTCGTCGATGGATGAATTAATGGAACAAACCGTTCCTGCGAATATTCGCTTAAAAAAACCTTTGAAATTAAAAGAAGGTTTAACCGAAAGAAAATACTTCAGGCAAATTCTCGACATTGCCGGAAAAAATAAAGTTTTTAATACCTACATCGGAATGGGTTATTACGATACAATAACTCCGGCAGTTATCCTTCGTAATGTTTTAGAAAATCCGGCGTGGTACACTTCTTACACGCCGTATCAGGCCGAAATTTCGCAAGGCCGTTTAGAAGCACTGTTGAACTACCAGACTATGGTTTGCGAGTTGACAGGAATGGAAATTGCCAATGCATCGCTGCTCGACGAGTCGACTGCTGCTGCCGAAGCAATGGTAATGATGATGAATTTACGTTCGAGAAAAATGGTCAAAGAGGAAGTCAATACTGTTTTGGTCGACGAAAAAATGTGGGAACAAACCCACGATGTTTTAATCACCCGCGCAAAACCGCTGGGAATTAAATTGAGAATTCAACCCAGAGAAAGTTTTGAATTTAGCGACGATGTTTTTGGGATATTAATTCAATACCCGAATTCCGACGGCGAAATTATCGATTATTCGGAATTGGTGGAAAAGGCACACGAAAAAGAAATTAAAGTTGCGGTTGCAGCCGATATTCTTTCGCTGGCAATTCTTGTTCCTCCGGGAGAATGGGGAGCCGACATTGTTTTTGGAAGCACGCAACGTTTTGGCATTCCAATGGGTTACGGCGGCCCGCACGCTGCATTCTTTTCGGCTCGCGAAGCATACAAAAGAAATATGCCAGGAAGAATTATTGGAGTAACAAAAGATATTCATGGCAACCGTGCTTTGCGAATGGCCTTGCAAACCCGCGAACAACATATTAAACGCGAAAAAGCAACTTCAAATATTTGTACAGCACAAGCTCTTTTAGCGAACATGGCTGGTTTTTTTGCAGTTTATCATGGCCCGGAAGGTGTTAAAATGATTGCAGAACGGGTACATAACATTGCAGCTTTTCTTTCAATTGAAATTGAGAAACTGGGCTATAAACCGCTCAACAAAGATTTTTTCGACACCATCCGTTTTGCTTTGCCAAAATACGTGAAACGCGACGACATTGAATGGTTATCGCACGAGTTGGAAATGAATTTCAGGTATTTCGAAAATGGCGATGTTGGAATCAGTATCGACGAAACAACCAACCGCGAAGATATTTCGTGGATTATCGAAGTATTTGCGAAAGCCGCCAACAAACGCTGGCAGATTGCAAATGAATATCCTGAAGATTTTGTGGTTGCTGAAAAATTTGCCCGAAAGTCGGCATTTATGACTCAGGATGTTTTTAACAAATACCGTTCAGAAACCGAAATGGTGCGTTACCTGAAAAAACTAGAACAAAAAGATATTTCCTTAACTCACTCGATGATCTCGCTAGGTTCGTGTACAATGAAACTTAACGCTGCAACAGAAATGCTTCCGTTAAGTTGGATCGAGTTTAATGGTATTCATCCTTTTGTTCCAAAAAATCAGGCCCGTGGCTACCACGAAATGATGGAAGAATTACGTCGCGATCTGGCAGAAATTACCGGAATGGCGGATGTTAGTTTACAGCCCAATTCGGGCGCAGCCGGAGAATATGCCGGATTAATGGTAATTCAGGAATATCATAAAAGCCGCGGCGAAGGGCAGCGCAACGTGGTGCTTATTCCATCGTCGGCACACGGAACCAACCCGGCAAGTGCGGTAATGGCAGGTGCAAAAGTTGTTGTAGTTGCCTGCGACGAAAGAGGAAACGTTGACGTGGATGACTTGCGAAAAAAAGCAGAATTACATCAAAATAATTTAGCCGCATTTATGGTAACTTACCCGTCGACACACGGAGTATTCGAATCGTCGATTATCGAAATGTGCGAAATCATTCACCAAAACGGTGGACAGGTTTATATGGACGGCGCAAACATGAATGCACAGGTTGGTTTAACAAATCCACGATTAATTGGTGCCGATGTTTGTCACCTGAATTTGCACAAAACATTTGCAATTCCACACGGTGGCGGTGGTCCCGGAGTTGGTCCAATTGCAGTAGCGAGTCATTTAATCGAATTTCTTCCTTCGCACCCGGTTATGAATAACGGGCACATTGGTATTAATGCCGTTGCAGGAGCTCCTTGGGGAAGTGCATCGGTACTTCCGATTACTTACGGTTACATTAAGATGATGGGCGCCGAAGGCTTAACAGAAGCAACCAAAGTTGCCATTTTAAATGCCAATTATATTGCCACCGCATTAAAAGATAATTACGGAATTCTGTACACCGGAGAAAACGGCCGTGTGGCCCACGAATTAATTTTGGAATGCCGCCATTTAAAAACTTCAGCCGGAGTTACCGAATCCGACATTGCAAAACGATTAATGGATTACGGATTCCATGCTCCTACCCTTTCGTTTCCGGTTCATGGAACATTAATGATTGAACCAACCGAAAGTGAATCGAAAGAAGAGCTCGATCGTTTTATCGATGCGCTAAATTTAATCTTCGACGAAATAAAGGAGATTGAAAACGGCAAGGCTGATAAAGAAGATAACGTATTAAAAAATGCACCGCACACCGCCGAAAGAGTTAGCGCCGACGAATGGGAACACAATTACTCAAGAAGCAAAGCCGCCTACCCGGTTGAGTGGATAAAAGAAAACAAATACTGGGTTCCGGTTGGAAGGGTCGATAACGCATGGGGCGACAGAAATTTAATCTGCAATTGCGGAACGCCCGAAGAATACGAAGCTTTTTCTTAAAACTTCGAGATAATATTTTAATGTAGGAATGCTGATTCAAATCTAAAAATGGATCAGCATTCTTTTTAAATGTTTGATGTAAAAAAAAGAACTATTTTTAGTCGCATGATTTCTTTTCCGAATGCAAAAATAAATATTGGTTTAAATGTGGTATCAAAAAGAGAAGATGGATACCACAACCTCGAAACTATTTTTTATCCGGTAAACTTATCGGATGCACTCGAAATTGTTGAATCCGACACTACTTCTTTTTCCTCATCGGGAATTGAAATCGATGGAAATCCAACAGATAACTTAGTTTTTCAAGCATATCAAAATTTGAAGAATGATTTCGATTTGCCACCGGTAAAACTTCATTTGCATAAAATTATCCCTTTTGGAGCGGGTTTGGGGGGCGGTTCGTCCGATGCTGCTTTTACACTAAAAATGCTAAACGAATATTTCCGGCTTGAACTTACCAACCATCAACTTGAAAAGTATGCGGCAAAACTCGGCGCCGACTGTCCGTTTTTTATTCAGAACAAAGCTACTTTTGCGAGTGGAATTGGCGATGAGTTTGAACCGATAGAACTCGATCTTTCAGAATATAAAATCGCTATTTTTAAACCCAATATCTCGGTAAGCACACCCGACGCATATCGAAATATAAAACCAGAAAAACCACGTTTTGATTTACGAAACATTGCAACGCTCCCTGTCGAAAAGTGGAAAAACCAGATTCAGAACGATTTCGAAAAAAGTGTATTTCCACAATATCCCGAAATCCGGGAATTAAAAGAAAAGCTGTACAAAATAGGGGCTGTTTACGCGGCGATGTCGGGAAGTGGCTCAGCAGTTTTTGCAATTTTTCATCGTTTGTCGATGGATTTCGACAAATTCATACCAAAAGGTATTTTTACTTACCGATAGTTTTTAGTCATTTACCGATCCTAATATTTAACTAACAAGTTTTTCGAACGAAAAGCGCTGCTGCCATGCAACAACAAGGGTTGTTGTTAGTCTATTATAGTGTATTTAAAAATGCAAAAATCCTGAAGGAGGGATTCAAAAACAAAAATATTTAGAAACATTAAACAATAGAAATCATGAAAACTAAATTTTCACACATCGCAGCAGTTACATTTTTTGCTTTAACAATTTGGGTTGGAAACGTTTATGCTGATGGTTCAAACAAAAGCTCCTCCTCCAGAAACAGTTTTGGTGAGAATTTAGAAACCATAAATTTTATATCCAAAGCAGAAACAAAGAACACGCTGGAATTATTTGCCACTAAAACTGCAAATGAAGAAACAATGGAATTGGAAAGCTGGATGAACAACAACGATGTTTGGAATATTGAATTCGCAGAAAATTTCGAAGCAGGTTTAGAATTAGAAGACTGGATGATTAACGAAGATTTATGGCATAAAAACGAAGCAATGTTCATTGAAACCATTTCAGAAGAATCTTTGGAACTGGAAAATTGGATGACCAACGATAATGTTTGGATCAACGGCAACAAAATTTCGACTGTCTTTGAAATCGACCAAGAAGAAACATTACAAGTACAAGCCTGGATGATGAACGACGACATTTGGAATAAATAGTTAAACAATTAAGCAGAAACAGAAACAAATCGGTACCAGGTTAGGGAGCTTGTAAATTTTACAAGCTCTTTTTTATCCAACATATTGAAACAAGATAAAACCATGAATTATATTTTCCGGCAATTTTCGCCATTTACCGATAGTTTCCGCCAAATTCACACCAAAAGGTATTTATACTCACCGATGGTTTCGATCATTTACCGACCTTAAGATTTCATTAACAAAGTTTTTATTCTTTTTAACAAATAAGCGTGTAACCTTTGTACACATAATTAGTCTATAAAACAGAAAACAATTAAAAAGAAATCCTGCAAAAAGCGGGAACAAACAAAACAAGTTCAGAAAACATTTAACGATAGAAAACATGAAAACAAGGTTTAGTCAAATCGTAGCAATTGCATTTTTCGGTTTATTTTTATTGGTAGGAAATGTAAAAGCAGAAGGAACAGAAAAAAGCGCCTCGAGCCATGAAAACATTGAAGCAGCTTTAACATTAGAAAACTGGATGGTAAACGACAATTTTTGGGCTACTAAAAAGATCGTTCAGTTCGAAAACACAAAAGAAGAATCTTTGGTGTTGGAAAATTGGATGACTGCTGAAAGTACCTGGGAAGTGTCAAATACCAACCAGATGGAAACAGAAAAAAATTTGATCGTCGAGCCATGGATGACCAACGAAAACATTTGGAAATAGAAAATTAGTTATTTGAAACGCGATTAGTTTATTGAGATTTTTTTAGAGGTTGCAATTTTATTGCAGCCTCTTTTTTATTTTATACCACTTTGATTTCTGTTTTTAAATTATCTTTAGCTGCTACGAGATAAAAAAGGTGCTCAGAAAACTACAACATATTTTTACCCTCTTTTTGCTGCTTGGATCGACTTTTGCTTTCGGACAAGATGTATCGTTTTCGCAATTTTATACCAATCCATTGTATTTAAATCCGGCATTTTCGGGTTCTGCCGAAGTACCCAGAATTGCCTTGCAATACCGAAATCAGTGGCACAGTTTTAACAATGCCTACACAACTTACAGTGCCGCCTTCGATATGCCCATCGAAAAACTACGCGGTGGATTTGGCTTAAATGTTTTAAACGATGCACAGGGAAACAACCTGATTAATGCAATGCAGGTGAATTTCTCGTATGCAGTTAATATTCAAATCAGCAAGAACTATACATTTCGTGGCGGATTGCAGACTGGATTTCATCAGAATTCGTTAAATACGGGCAATTTGATTTTTAGCGATAATCTCGATCCAAATTCGGGCAATCACGGAACTTCGGGCGAAATTTCGAATCTTACCGATCCTAATTTTTCTTTTATCGATTTTTCGACCGGCATTCTAATTTACAGTAAAAAATTATTCTACGGAATTGCAGCGCATCATTTGGCCGAACCACAACAATCTTACTACAGCGGGCAGGAAAATGTTGCCAAACTTCCAAGAAAATATACGATACATTTGGGAGCTCGTTTACCGGTTTATTTGTATGGACATCAACGGAAAAAATTCGATATTTCGCCACAATTCATTCTGCAATCTCAGGGAGACTTTCAGCAATTAAATTATGGGATTTTTGCAACAAAAAGAGGATTAACGGTTGGAACCTGGTTCAGACAAAACTTCGGAATTCGTTACGATGCCGTAATATTTCTGGTAGGATTTATGAAAAACAAGTGGCAATTTATGTACAGTTACGATTTTACGGTTTCCGGACTGCGCGGAGAATCGGGCGGAACCAGCGAAATCTCCATTTCCTTTTTACTGAAACAAATCGATAAAAAACGACAATTGCCCTTTTACAATCATTACCAGGAAGAATTCGGAAAACTTTAGCAGCTGTTCATCCAATTTTACACTTTCTCAATTCAACAGTTTAACAATTTCTCAATTTAACAGTTGAACACTTTCTCAATTTAATCCCTACAAATACCCTGCTTCAATTGCTTCCACTATTTCTTCTAAAATGCGGTCTTCTTCATCCGGATCGTATTCCGACTTTAAATTATTACTGAAAATCCGAGCAATTCCCTGCCAGAAAATAGCACTTACATCGCCTCTAAAATCTTTGATTAACTTATAAGGAGTTCGATCGGTTTCGCGGTTAATTAATTTGAGCAACATTCTGCCATCTGAAATCGACCATTTTTTTAATTCATCCATGTGTTTGTCCAACAACTCTTTCTCGAGATTTTTCATCAACTTTCTACGGTCGCGTTTATCTTCAAATGCATAATACTGAGGCTCGTATTTTGCAAGCAATTCGCGCGCTTCAACTGCCACCGGATATACTTTTTTTACTTTCTGAACGTACCTTGTATAACGTCTCGCTTGTCGTTTGTTTTTGAATGTTCGTTGTGGATAAACCGTAACTTCCGGAATTTTTTGATGAATAATTGTATCGTTATTTTTTACAATTCCCATGATAAAATCAGAAGTGTCGCGTTCCTGAGCTTTCAACCCAAAAATGATAACGCTAAAAATCACTATGAAAATTAACCTGTTCAATTGTTTCCATTTTATTTAGTAAAAGTAGAACGAATAATTTATTTTTCAATTATCACATTTACAAAGTTTATATCTTTGACAACGGATTAAAACAAAACCAGAAGAAACTAATTATGAAGACCAGCATCAATTCTGAATTTGGAAAACTCGAAGGCGTGATCATTCACACACCCGGGTCAGAAGTAGAGAATATGACCCCCGAAAATGCCGAACGAGCGTTGTACAGCGATATTCTGAATTTATCGATTGCGTCGAAAGAATACGATCAGCTGGCCGGAGTATTAAAAAAAGTTAGTCCTGTTTTCGAGGTAAAAGATTTACTCACAAGTATTCTCGAAAACGAACAAGTGAAAATCGATCTGTTAAAAGAGATCTGTCAAAAAGAAGGAATTGCAGGAAAAGAAACAGAGCTGGCAAAAAATCCGGCCTCGGTTTTGGCAAAATTATTAATTGAAGGCGTAGTTCTTGAAAAAAACAACCTAACTCAATATCTGAGTAACGAACGTTTTTTAATGCGTCCGTTGCACAATCTGTTTTTTACGCGCGATGCTGCGATGGGTATGAATGAAATAATGCTGAT
>JBNKOT010000387.1:0-12734 GCA_050294855.1 Draconibacterium sp.
GATTCTTCGGTACCTAAAACCGCATAATTAATTCCCAGATGCGTAAGTATTTTCACAAATGCCTGTGTTACTTTTTTATATCTGTCGTCGAATGCACCGGCACTGCCTACCCAGAACAAGTATTCTGGTTTTTCTCCGTTGGCGAACAAGTCAGCCATTAGCGGCACTTCCACTTTTATTTGTGTTGATTCCATAATTTATCTCATTAATATCGTCTACTTTAAGGACATTCGATAAACTCGTTCCTCGTTTCTGAATTATTTTGCTGGTGAATTCATTGTTAAACCTTCGGCCCAAAGCATCCGGTCGTCTTGTGCAAACTGCCATGGAGCGCCATTGTTTTCGATGTTCGAAAAAATTGAATTTAACTCGCCCGGAGCTGCCGACTCTTCCATAACAATGTAGCGGCGCATGTCGAGAATAATTGCCGGTTGATTGATGTTGATCGGACATTCCTGAGCACAGGCATTACAAGTTGTACAGGCCCATAATTCTTCAGCACTGATATAATCGCTAAGCAAAGCTTTATCATCGCTCCAATCCATTCCGTTTTTAACCAGTTCCGGCCCTTTTTCTTTCATTCGTTCGCGAACGTTCATCACAATTTTTCGGGGCGAAAGTAGTTTTCCGGTTAAGTTCGCAGGGCAAACCGAAGTACAACGACCACATTGCGTACACGCCAGTGAATCCATATAATTTTTCCAGCTTACATCTTCCACATCTTTTACACCAAAACGTTCAATGGTATCTTCTTCCCCTTCGGCAGGCTCGGCAAAAGCAGCTTCCGGATCCAACATCATTTTAACCTCTTTGGTAATGCTTTCCATGTTGGTCATTTTTCCCAATGGATTAAGATTACTCAAAAATACATTTGGAACCGACATAAATACGTGGAAGTGTTTTGAATAAGGCAAATAGTTGGCAAAAAAGAAGATACCAAGTATGTGTCCCCACCAATTTGCTTCGTGCCAGAAATGTGCAGACTCTGCTGACATTCCGTTAAACCAACCCGCAATAATTTGAGAAACCGGGTAAACACCAACGATTTCGTGACCTGCTAATTTTGCTCCGATTAAATAAAAAGTATTCATTCCCAATAAAGTAATCATCAGGAATAAAATAATTGAAAGTGCAATGTTGGCGTCGATGTGCGATTTGTGTTTCATTTCAACACCGCTAAATCGTTTTACATTCATCGCAATTCTTCGAAATAAAAATGCCGAAACCAAAATTGCGATCAGAAATGCAAATACATCGCCGAATCCAAAAATAATATTGTAAACGATTCCTAAAAAACCAAGAATACGCTCGGTCCCGAATAATCCGTCGATTACCATTTCCAGACTTCCAACAAGAATTACGAGAAATCCCCACCATACTAAAGCATGCATAAAACCAATTACCGGCCGGCGCATAATTTTGGTTTGCCCGAAAGCCACTTTTAACATCACGCCAATACGTTTGTCGATGTCTTTTATTGGAAACGCAGGTTTGGTGATTTTGAACAGTGCGATTAGTTTTTTTGTGGTGTAAGCGAAAACACCCAAAGTAACCAACAGCGAAACTGCGAATAAGATTTGTTTTATCATTAGGTTTGGTTTTAGACTAAAATAAAAGTAGTTCGTAATTAGTCAAAAAATAAGACAAAGTCAATAAATACCTTTTAAAGTATCGGTTCAAGAAAGCAATAAAAAAAAGGAAACAGGGCAAATTGCCCTGTTCTTTTTATTTATTTTTTGCTTCTTTAATCGCTTGAGTTAGTGCTGGAAGTACTTTCATTGCATCGCCAACAATTCCGTAATCCGAACTTTCGAATACAGGAGCATCTGCATCGTTATTAATGGCAACAATACATTTCGATGAACTGATACCGGCCATGTGTTGAATTGCGCCAGAAATACCGGCCGCAATGTACAGGTTCGGAGCGATAATTTTTCCGGTTTGTCCGGTGTGCTCTTCGTGAGGTCTCCAACCTTCGTCGGAAACAGGACGCGAACAAGCCGTTGCAGCACCCAGCAATTCAGCCAATTCTTCAATAACAAACCAGTTATCGGCCGATTTTAAACCACGTCCGCCTGAAACAACAATTTCGGCGTCGTTCAAAAGGATTTTGCCAGTTTGTTTCTGAACGTCTTTTACCGTTGTTTTTGCTTCTTCGGTTGTTGTAGCAAAAATTTCGATACTTGCAGCACCACCGGTTTCGATTACTTCGAACGAGTTTTGTGCCAGGGTTAAAATTTTAACATCGGTTTTTAAAACGACGTTGGCAAATGCTTTTCCTGAAAATACTTTTTTCGAAACAGTAAATGGTTCGGTTGAAGATGGAAGTGCAATTAAACCTGCTCCAACGGCAGCTTTCAATTTTACCGACAAACGTGGAGCAAGCGCTTTTCCTGTATTATTATGAGAAATAACAACAACTGTTGCGCCTTCGGCTTCTGCAACCTGAGCAATAATTCCGGTGTAAACCTGATTATCGAGTGTTGTATTTCCTTCAACTTTAACCACTTTTGTTGCTCCAAAAGCACCTAGTTTATTTAGTTCTTCATCGGCAACATCGCCAATAGAAACTGCTGTTACAGAAGTTCCCATCATTTCAGCAACTTTTGTTGCGTACGAAACAAGTTCAAAAGATAACTTCTTAAAAACTCCGTCCCAATTTTCGGTATATACTAATACTGACATTTTCTAATTTTTTAAGGTGAATCAATTAAAGAACTTTCGCTTCGTTTTGCAACAAATCGACCAATTCGGCAACATTCTCTGCATCAACCATTTTACAAGGTGGTTTTGCTGCAGGCAATTCGAATGCTACAAATTCGGTCAACGATTCAACCTCGGCAGCCGGAACCACTGTTAAAGGTTTTTTACGCGCCATCATAATTCCACGCATTGCAGCAATTTTTGGTTCTTTTGCAATACCTTTCTGAACAACAGCAACAAAAGGTGCAGGCACTGAAACCTGTTCTTTTCCACCGTCGATATCACGATTCAATTCAACTGTATCTCCACTAATATTTAAGCCCGAGACAGCAGAAACAGAAGGTAGATTTAACATTTCTGCCAACATTCCACCTACCATCGAACCATTATAATCACTCGATTCGATTCCTGTTAGAATTATATCGAAACCTTTATCTTTAACTGCAGCTGCAATTTGAGCCGCAACACCATAAGCATCTGTAGCTTCTGTGTCAACTCGGATGGCATCATCGGCACCAATGGCCAAACCTTTGCGCATGGTTGGTTCTGCTTCTTTACCTCCAACGGTAATTACAGTTACTGAACCTACCGAATTCCCAGCGTCTTCTTTCAACTCAATAGCCCTTGTAAGTGCTAATTCATCCCATGGATTGATGATCCATTGAACTCCAGTTTTATCCAACGCGGTACCATCACCAAATTTAACTTTGGTAGTTGTATCAGGTACATTTCCTAAACAAACTAAAACCTTCATTTGTAATGTATTTTGATTAATCTTATCGTTAGTTATGCGGAGTAGAATCGGATTTCGATTCGGCTCCATAATTCTGTTCATTTTGAACAGGTTGACAAATATAAAAATCGAGAGAAAACTAACCAAAAAAACTACTCGGCCAGAGTATTTAAACTTTGTTAAAATTAAAAATAAGCGAGCGTTAAAACCAAATAATACAACACCAAAGGCAATGTTAGCAAAGCTTTAAAACAATCTAACAATATCTTCTAAAATTCCTTTGCTGTTAATTTATTCAGCTTATTTATACTTGTTTTAAGTAATTATTGGGCAAAATCCATCATAATATAAAGGAAAAACTCAATTTATGCGATTTTGAAACTTTTGTTGATTTTGTTTGGAAAAGAACTGAATCCCGCTCACAAACAACCATATGGTTAAAATCAGGATCAAAACAGAAAGAAAAGAAAGGGTATAATTTGAGTCAGCAAGAAATGAAACAAGATTATTAATTATTGCCCAAACGGTCATGGCCAGCACAAAAATCATAGGAATTAATGCATAAACCGAATTACGCTTTTTCAGAATCAGATACAACATCACCACGCCAAGTGCCAAGGCGGCAACCAATTGATTCAGTGCTCCAAACAGCGGCCATAACAATAATGCACCTTTTGCTCCGGGTTGTAAAAAAGTTAATCCCATGGCGAGCAAAACAACAATTGAAGTTGCAATATATCGATTATTCATCGGCTTTTTAATCTCACCATTTTTATCTTTGAATATTTCCTGCAACGAAAGACGTTGAATCCGACTCGCCGAATCAAGCGTTGTATTTGCAAAACTCACAATAAATACTGCCATTATAGCTGCGCCCAATTTTAGCGGAATTCCATAACTCTCCAACAAATTTGCGCTTCCGATAATAAACGCCTCCAGTTTTGCACTTAAACCCGAAGCACTTGCCCACGACGAATAATGCTGATAAAATGCATCGGAGCCATGATACAGCTCTCCATTACTTTCCATTCCCATTCCCAAACCGCCTGCAACTGCCAAAATTACTAATACCGAAAGAAAACTCTCGGTGAGCATACTTCCATAACCAATAAACAAGGTGTGCGTTTCTTTCTCGATTTGTTTTATCGTAGTACCCGTGCTTGCCAGGGAATGAAAACCTGAAATAGCGCCACAAGCAATGGTGATAAAAAGCAGAGGCATCATAGCAGGAACATCGTCGGAAGAAAATGCTGCTTTGTTTATCCATGGTGCGGTAATATCGGGATGTGCAACAATTAGCCCAACTAAAATAAGTGCTATGGCCATAATAAGCTGGTGCGAATTGATATAATCGCGCGGCTGTAATAGTTTCTGTACCGGGATGGTTGATGCGAAAAAAGCATAGATATAAAGAAGCAGTGCCCAGGTAACCACCGAAGACCCCATAATTGGCGGAACGGTTACTGGAGGAAAGACATAAACACTCAGGGCGATGGCTACATAAAGCAGTACCACAGCAACGATAGAATACAGAAGATCGCTTTTCCCTTTTCGTACATTTCTGCCCAACCAAACAGCAATGGGTATTTCAATCCAAACCGGAATTACCGATTCGGGATATTGTTCAAATAACACTCCAACAATCATTGCAAATACTGCGAGTACAATCAAAAGCAGCAATTGCATAATAAATTGAAAAACATAGCGAGTTCCGGGATTTATCAAATCGCCGGTTAAATCGCCAATGGTTTTTCCTTTGTTTCTACCCGAAATTACCATAGTGGAAAAATCGTGAATGCCCCCCATAAAAATGGCACCAAAAAATACCCACAAAAAAGCCGGTAACCATCCCCAAATTACACCAATTGCAGGTCCTACAATGGGGCCAATTCCGGCAATGGTTGTAAAATGATGTCCAAAAACAATGTGTTTTTTTGATGGAACAAAATCAACTCCATCATTTTGTTTGGTCGACGGCATTATTGTATCGTCGGAAATTTTAAACAATTTTTCACCTAAATATTTTCCATATGTACGATAGGCTATTAAATAACCCACAAATGCCAAAAGTGCGAGTACCAAACTATTCATATAAAAATTAATAAGTTCAACGAAAACGAAGTAAAACTATTCCTTTTTTATAAAATTAAAAGATTAATTCGAGTTTTTCACAACTTCCCATGTCAATAGCATCGACATATTTTGTATGTTTTTGAATAATTTTTGTATCTTCGAATGTTTGAAAATTCAAACCAAATCTAACCAAATTTGATTATTAGAGCCGGATATTTTTCGGCTCTTTTTTTATATTCAAAATTCAGCATAAAAAAAGAGGAACCAAAATTGATTCCTCTTTAAATATACTAGCATAAATTTATTACTAAGCTTGTGCAGCAGGTCCTCCAAAATTCAACGGTGGCATCATTGGATCAGAACCCGGTTTAACGTTTTTAATCGGACCATGCAACGACTCATATTTTTTTATATTGTCTTGCAAAGCCATTAAAAGGCGTTTAGCGTGTTCCGGTGTTAAAATGATCCTCGATTTCACATTTGCCTTTGGAATTCCAGGCATAATCCGGACAAAATCAACCACAAACTCTGAACTTGAGTGTGTAATCACAGCCAGATTCGAATAAATTCCCTGAGCTACTTCTTCGCTAAGTTCAATGTTCAGTTGCTGTGCTTTTGTTTTCTTTTCGTCCATCCTATTTTATTTAATCGTTATCGTAACTTTTTGAATCTACCAACCTGTCGTATTCCGATTTCGAACCTACAACAAGGTTTTTGTATTCTTTCAGACCTGTTCCCGCAGGAATTAAGTGACCACAAATTACGTTCTCTTTCAAACCGTCGAGGTAGTCCGTTTTTCCGTTAATTGCTGCTTCGTTCAGAACTTTTGTGGTTTCCTGGAACGATGCTGCAGATAACCAACTACGGGTTTGCAGTGCTGCTCTGGTAATTCCCTGAAGAATCTGGCTTGAAGTTGCAGGAATTGCTTCTCTTGCTTCAATCAGTTTTTTATCTTTTCTTCTTAACTGAGAATTCTCGTCGCGTAATCTTCTGGCAGAAATAATCTGTCCTGCTTTTAGTCCCTCGGCTTCACCCGGATCAACAATAACTTTTTTATTGTATATCCAGTCGTTTTCAGAAGCAAATTCATTTTTATCAATGATTTGTTTTTCAAGGAAACGAGTATCACCCGGATCGACAATCTCAACTTTCCGCATCATTTGGCGAATAATGATTTCGTAATGCTTATCATTAATTTTCACACCCTGCATACGGTAAACATCCTGAACTTCGTTCAAAATATATTCCTGAACAGCAGTAGGACCTTTAATTGCCAAAATATCTGAAGGAGTTGTTGCTCCGTCAGATAGTGGAGTACCAGCTCTGATATAATCGTTCTCTTGTACCAGAATTTGTTTCGAAAGCGGAACCATATACTTTTTAGTATCTCCAACTTTGGTGGTTACGATAATTTCGCGGTTACCACGTTTAATCTTGCCCAATGAAACTTCACCATCAACCTCCGAAACAACGGCAGGGTTCGATGGGTTACGTGCTTCAAAAAGTTCGGTTACACGTGGCAGACCACCCGTGATATCGCCAGCTTTACCGGCAGCACGAGGAATTTTAACCAATACAGTACCGGCACTAACTTTCTGTCCTTCGGTAACCGAAATGTGACCACCAACAGGAAGGTTATAAGAACGGATCATGTTTCCATCTTCATCCATTACTTTCAGTGTAGCATTTTTAGTCTTATCTCTGGTTTCGATGATAACCCGCTCGCTATAACCGGTTTGTTCATCCGATTCTGCACGGAATGTAACACCGTCAATAAGGTTTTCGAATTCAACTGTACCGTCGAATTCAGTTATAATTACACCATTGAATGGATCCCATTCGCATATCAATTTTCCTTTTCTGATCTCATCACCGTTTTTCACATACAGCTTAGAACCGTATGGGATCGGATGAGTTGAAAGCGGAATATTTGTGTTTTTATCGATGATTTTTACCTCAGCCAAACGACTTACAGCAATTTCGGTATCAACACCTTCTTCGTTTTTGAAAACCACTGAACGTAGTTCTTCTATTTCAATATAACCGTCGTATTTCGATTCCACTTTCGATTGTGCAGAAATGTTTCCTGCAATACCACCCACGTGGAAAGTACGCAGTGTAAGCTGTGTTCCGGGTTCACCAATCGACTGCGCTGCAATAACACCAGTAGCTTCACCTTTCTGAACTTTTTTACCGGTTGCCAGGTTTCTACCATAACATTTGGCACAAACACCAACTTTGGCTTCACAGGTTAATACGGAACGAATCTCGACACTTTCTATTGGAGACTCTTCAATTACACGGGCAACTGCTTCGGTAATTTCATCGCCTGTTTTAACAATTAATTCTCCGTTTAACGGATGGAATATATCGTGAACAGAAGTACGACCGATAATTCTTTCGTACAAGGAAGCAACTTCTTCTTCGTTATTTTTAACAGAAGTAGCAATTAAACCACGTAATGTTCCACAATCGTCTTCAGAAATAATAACATCTTGTGCAACGTCAACCAAACGACGTGTAAGGTATCCAGCATCAGCAGTTTTCAGCGCCGTATCGGCCAAACCTTTACGAGCACCGTGAGTAGAAATAAAGTATTCCAGTACCGACAGTCCTTCTTTAAAGTTTGCCAAAATCGGGTTTTCAATAATCTGAGAACCGGTTGATCCTGATTTTTGTGGTTTCGCCATCAGTCCCCTCATACCACAAAGCTGACGAATCTGCTCTTTCGAACCCCTCGCACCAGAGTCAAGCATCATATAAACCGAGTTAAAACCCTGTTTATCGGTACTTAAAGTCTGCATAACGGTTTGTGTCAACTTCGAGTTCGCATGTGTCCAAATATCAATAACCTGATTGTATCTTTCGTTATTGGTAATGAAACCCATGTTATAGTTATTGATAACTTCCTCTACTTCCGCATATCCTGAATTGACAATTGTTTCTTTCAGCTCCGGAATAATTACATCGTCAAGGTTAAACGATAATCCACCGCGGTATGCCATTTGGTAACCAAGGTTTTTAATATCATCTAAGAAATTAACTGTAATTGAGTTACCACTAATGTTGAAAACATCGGTAATAATTGTTCTTAACGATTTTTTTGTAAGCAATTGATTGATGTAACCTGCTTCGCGTGGTACAAATTCGTTGAATAATACCCGTCCAACAGTTGTTTCAATAATGTGCTTGAAAATCTCACCATTTTCGTCAACGTCTTCAACTTTTACTTTAATAATTGCATGAAGATCGATGGCTTTTTCGGCGTGTGCAATCCGAACTTCTTCGGGCGAATAGAATGTCATTCCTTCACCTTTCGAACCTTTACGTGGTTTGGTCATGTAGTACAGACCTAAAACCATATCCTGCGAAGGCACTTGAATTGGAGCTCCGTTAGCAGGGTTCAACAAGTTGTGCGAAGCAAGCATTAAAAGCTGAGCTTCAAGAATTGCAGCATTTCCTAACGGAAGGTGTACCGCCATCTGGTCACCGTCGAAGTCGGCGTTAAAACCTGTACAAACCAACGGGTGCAACTGAATAGCTTTTCCCTCGATAAGTACCGGCTGGAAAGCCTGTATAGACAAACGGTGAAGTGTGGGCGCCCTGTTTAACATTACAGGATGTCCTTTTAATACGTTTTCAAGAATTTCCCAAACAACCGGATCTTTCCGATCGACAATTTTCTTGGCCGATTTTACTGTTTTTACAATACCTCTTTCGATTAATTTACGAATGACAAAAGGTTTGTAAAGTTCAGCAGCCATATCTTTTGGAATACCGCACTCGTGGATTCTCAATTTTGGTCCAACCACAATTACCGAACGTGCAGAATAATCAACACGTTTTCCGAGTAGATTCTGACGGAAACGTCCCTGCTTTCCTTTCAAACTGTCTGAAAGTGATTTTAAAGGACGGTTGTTTTCGGTTTTAACAGCGTTTGCTTTTCTTGAATTATCGAATAACGAATCTACAGCTTCCTGCAACATCCGTTTTTCATTTCTTAAAATTACCTCGGGAGCTTTAATTTCGATCAATCGTTTTAAACGGTTGTTACGAATAATTACCCGACGGTATAAATCGTTCAAATCTGAAGTTGCAAAACGTCCACCATCCAACGGCACCAACGGACGTAAATCAGGTGGAATTACCGGAACAACACGAACGATCATCCACTCCGGACGATTTACATTTTTGCTGGCTCTGAAAGCTTCAACAACCTGCAGCCTTTTTAAAGCTTCGTTTTTACGTTGTTGCGAAGTTTCAGTATTTGCTTTATGACGTAATGAGAATGATAAATCATCAAGGTCGATTCTGCTCAATATTTCGAACAGAGCTTCGGCACCCATTTTTGCAATAAACTTATTTGGATCGTCATCGTCTAACTGATGATTTTCTTTCGGAAGTGTATCCAGAATGTCCAGATATTCTTCTTCAGTTAAAAAATCCAATTGTTTAACGCCATCAACACCTTTTACCCCCGGATTAATTACAACATAACGTTCGTAGTAAATAATGGTATCGAGTTTTTTTGTTGGAAGGCCCAGCAAATATCCAATTTTATTTGGCAACGATTTGAAATACCAAATGTGTGCAACGGGAACTACAAGGGAAATGTGTCCCATTCTCTCGCGACGTACTTTTTTCTCTGTAACTTCAACACCACAACGGTCGCAAACAATTCCTTTATATCGGATACGTTTGTATTTACCGCAATGGCATTCGTAATCTTTTACAGGCCCGAAAATACGTTCGCAAAACAACCCGTCACGTTCAGGTTTATATGTTCTGTAGTTTATTGTTTCTGGTTTTAAAACTTCACCAAAGGATCTTTCCAGAATTTCTTCCGGCGAAGAAAGACCAATTGAAACTTTTGTAAAAACAGTTTTCGCTTTATTATCTTTTCTGAATGCCATAATACTAATTAAAAATCATTAAAACAGAACTAAATCTCATAATGAATGGACTACTCCATTCGAACGCTAAGACCTAAACCTCTAAGTTCGTGCAATAATACATTAAGTGACTCAGGAATACCAGGTTGTGGCATTGGTTCACCTTTTACAATCGCTTCGTAAGCTTTTGCTCTTCCCATTACATCATCTGATTTAACGGTAAGGATCTCTTGCAGAATATGCGAAGCACCAAATGCTTCAAGTGCCCAAACCTCCATCTCACCAAAACGCTGACCACCAAATTGTGCTTTACCGCCCAATGGCTGCTGCGTAATTAATGAATATGGCCCGATTGAACGTGCATGCATTTTGTCTTCAACCATGTGTCCCAGTTTCATCATGTAAATGACACCAACTGTTGCTGGTTGATCGAATGGTTCTCCGGTTTCACCGTTGGTTAACTGAGTTTCACCAAATCTTGGAACGCCTGCTTTGTCAGTATATTCTGATATTTCTTCCAAAGAAGCACCATCAAAAATAGGAGTTGCAAAGGTTAATCCAAGTTTTTTACCGGCCCATCCTAAAACGGTTTCATAAATCTGTCCAAGGTTCATCCTCGAAGGTACACCCAGTGGGTTAAGCACGATATCTACAGGTGTTCCGTCCTCGAGGAACGGCATATCTTCCTGGCGAACCAGACGAGATACAATACCTTTGTTACCATGTCGACCTGCCATTTTATCACCGATCTGAAGTTTCCGCTTTTTAGCAATGTAAATTTTTGCAAGTTGAATAATTCCTGCTGGAAGTTCATCTCCAATGGTTACATTGTATCTTTCGCGACGAGAAACAGCTTCTGCTTCTTTGTGCTTCATGATGTAATTGTTGATTACGCGGAAAATCAATTCATTTTTTGCTTTGTCTGTTGTCCATTTTGCAGGATTAACAGCCATGTAATCAAGCTCTTGAAGTTGTTTTAGCGTGAACTTAACTCCTTTTGGAATTATTTCTGTTCCGTAATAATCTTTTACACCTTGCGAAGTTTTTCCGCTAACAAGTGTAAAAAGTTTGTCCTCCAGTTTTGTTTTAATAGCAGCAACTTCCTTCTCCAGTTTTTCATCAATCTGATCGAGAAGTAGTTTTGTAGCTTTTCCTTTTTTATCTTTTGCAACACGTGAGAATAATTTCTTTTCGATAACCACACCTTTTAACGATGGAGAAGCTTTTAATGAAGCATCTTTTACGTCGCCGGCTTTGTCACCAAAAATTGCGCGCAATAATTTTTCTTCAGGAGATGGATCCGATTCTCCTTTTGGAGTAATCTTTCCAATTAAAATATCGCCTGGTTTTACGTCGGCTCCAACGCGAATCAGGCCATTTTCATCCAAATTACGTGTTGCCTCTTCACTAACGTTCGGAATATCAGAAGTAAATTCTTCAACTCCACGTTTTGTGTCGCGCACTTCCAAACTATATTCATCGACGTGAACCGATGTAAATACGTCTTCACGTACGATACGTTCCGAAATTACAATTGCATCCTCATAGTTGTATCCCTGCCAAGGCATAAATGCAACCATCAGGTTTCTACCCAAAGCCAATTCCCCTTTGTCGGTTGCATAACCTTCGGTAAGAATTTCACCTTTTAAAATACGCTGTCCTTTTACCACAATTGGTTTTAGGTCGACTGTAGTTCCCTGATTCGATTTTGTATATTTCTGTAAATCATAGGTTACAACATCAGGATCGAAACTTACAAAACGATCTTCTTCTGAAATATCATAACGAACAATAATCTGTTTTGCATCAACATACTCCACTACTCCGTCGAATTCTGCTTTTACAAGAATATTGGAGTCAGAAGCTGCTCTTCCTTCCAGTCCTGTTCCAACAATTGGTGCTTCAGGACGAAGCAGTGGAACAGCCTGGCGCATCATGTTCGATCCCATTAATGCTCGGTTGGCATCATCATGTTCAAGGAACGAAATTAACGATGCAGCAACAGATGCAATCTGGTTTGGTCCAACGTCCATTAACTGAACATCGTTTCTGTCAACAACAGGGTAGTCACCGTCTAACCTCGACTTCACCTTATCGTTTTCAAAATTACCATTGGCATCGATCGGAGCGTTTGCCTGTGCAATAATTTGTCCTTCTTCTTCTTCGGCAGTTAAATAAACTGCACCAGTTTCAGAAAGGTCAACTTTACCGTCTTTAACTTTACGGTAAGGAGTTGAAATAAAACCAAGCTCGTTGATTTTTGCGAATACACACAAAGAAGAAATCAAACCAATGTTTGGTCCCTCAGGTGTTTCAATCGGACAAAGTCGTCC
>JBNKOT010000388.1:0-9740 GCA_050294855.1 Draconibacterium sp.
GAGAACGAAAAGACTGGGAATGGGAAGTGGTTGTAAAAATGACTTTGATTTTCCGCGACCTGATGATTGGCAATCCAAAATTGAAGGAAGCTGGTTTTGGAGAAGAGGCTTTGGGACACAACGCAATTGCAGGAGGTTTTCAGGGACAGCGACAGTGGACCGATTATTATCCGAATGGCGATTTTGCCGAGACCTTGTTAAATACTTCGTTCGACTGGAACGGAATTCGTGAAGCATTTGTTTTTGCCACCGAAAACGACAGTTTAAATGCAGTGCCAATGTTGTTTGGCCACCTGCTTACAAATACCGCACAGATTTTCTCCGACGTTCGTACCTACTGGAGTCCGGATGCCGTAAAACGAGTTACCGGAAAAGCGTTAAGTGGTTTGGCAAAAGACGGCATTATTCACCTGATCAATTCAGGATCGACAACAATGGATGCCACCGCGCAACAAAAAGATGCGCAGGGAAATCCGGTGATGAAACCATTCTGGGAGATTTCCGATACGGATGTGGAAGCTTGTTTGAAAAACACAAATTTTTGCCCCGGCGATAAAGGTTATTTCCGTGGCGGAGGTTTTTCGAGCCAGTTTAAAACTGCCGGAGAAATGCCTGTAACCATGAGTCGAGTAAATTTGGTAAAAGGTTTAGGGCCGGTACTTCAAATTGCCGAAGGTTTTACAGTTGAACTGGAAGACGATGTACACGACGTTTTGGATCGACGAACTAATCCAACCTGGCCAACTACCTGGTTTGTTCCTAAACTAACCGGTGCGGGTGCTTTTAAAGATGTGTATTCGGTAATGGCAAACTGGGGAGCCAACCACGGAGCAATTAGTTACGGACACATTGGAGCCGACTTAATCACGCTGGCTTCGATGCTTCGAATTCCGGTTTGTATGCACAATGTCGACGACGACAAAATTTTCCGTCCGAGTGCCTGGAAAGGTTTTGGCGAGAATAAAGAAGGAGCCGATTATCGCGCTTGCGAAAATTTTGGTCCTTTGTATAAATAGTTCTTAAGATTCAAACAAAAAGTCATATTTCTGTAGTGGAAATCTGACTTTTTTTGGTTTTTAAAATTTACTGAGATCAATTATCTTTCAATGAATTTACAACCGAATAATGAAATCAATTGCTTTGATCTTTTTAATTCTTTTTGTTGTTGGATGTACTAGTTCACCACAAAAAAATAAAGTAAAGAATACCATGTCAGCATTCGAAAAAGGAACTTACGGATACGATCTGAAATTGCTTGGCGAGCATACCAAAACGATCGAACTAAAATATGACGATTCTAGAATTGTTATTGCACCTGAATACCAGGGGCGGGTAATGACAAGTACTTCGGAAGGCGAAAATGGAATGAGTTATGGTTGGATTAATCACGATTTAATTGCTTCGGGCGAAGTATTGGCACACATCAATCCGGTGGGAGGCGAAGAACGTTTTTGGCTTGGTCCGGAAGGTGGGCAATATTCCGTTTTTTTTAAAGCCGGAAGTGCATTCGATTTCGAGGCCTGGAATGCTCCCGCTTGCATTGATACCGAAACGTTTCCATTGGTTTCAGCTACCGAAACCGAGGCGATATTTTCGAAATCAATTCAAATTAAAAATTACAGCGATTTTTTGTTTGAGTTTGATGTGGAACGCAAAATTTGTTTGTTAACGGCAGCAACTATTAAAAGCGAGTTGGGCATTGTTTTTCATAAAGGAGTTAAAAGTGTTGGATTTACAACCCATAATACTCTAAAAAATACAAGTAAAATCGATTGGAAAAAGGAGAGTGGTTTGTTGTCGATTTGGTTGCTTGGTATGTTTAATCCTTCGCCTGAAGTAACAATAATTATCCCTTTTAAAACGGCAGCGGTGTTGGATTATATTGTAAAAGACGATTATTTTGGAAAAGTTCCCAACGATCGTTTGGTTGTTACAGAAGGTAAAATCTTTTTTAAAGGAGACGGAAAGCAACGTGGAAAAATCGGAATTCCGCCACAGCGTGCATTGCCGGTTTTGGGGAGTTACGATGCAGCGAATAAATTATTGACAATTGTAAAATGCGAATTGCCGGAAGGAGAAAACGACTATGTAAATTCGGCTTGGGAGATGCAGGAATTTCCGTATAAAGGCGATGCCATCAATTCGTATAACGATGGCCTGCTCGAAGATGGAAGTCAGCTCGGTCCCTTCTACGAATTGGAAACTTCGTCGCCGGCTTTGGCTCTAAAATCGGGAGAAACGACGGTTTACAAACAATCAACCATTCACTTTCAAGGAACAGAAGAAGAGTTAAATGCAATTTGTCAGCAGGTTTTTGACATCAGTCTGAACGAAATTAAAGACATATTTTAAAAATTTCTGATGGCTGAACTTCAACTAAATAGTAACGAATTAGGGGGGCAGACAAAAATTCAGCAGCTGGTTCATTCCATAACTTTGGCCATTAATACCGGAACTTTACAAGTTGGCGATGCATTGCCATCGGTGAACCAGTTAAGCAGCGAAAGTGGTTTTTCGCGCGATACCGTTTTTAAAGCCTATTCGATATTAAAAAAGCGTAATTTAATCGAATCGGCTCCGCAAAAAGGATATTTTGTGGCCAACGAATCGTTTAAGGTTTTTATGCTGCTCGACGATTTTAGCGCATTCAAAGAGCAATTGTATCAATCGTTTCGGAAAAATCTACCAGAATCGTATTCCGTCGATTTGTTGTTTCATCATTACAATCCTGAGGTTTTTCAGCAGCTCATTCAAAATAGTTTGGGACGCTATAGTATGTATGTTGTAATGAACATCGACAACAAATCAATCGAACCGATTTTAAATAAAATCGATAGCAATAAACTGTTAATTCTCGACATGGGAAAACCAAAAAAAGAAAAGCACAATTTTATCCTTCAGGAATTTAGCAGTTCAGTACAAAAATGCTTAAATGAAAGCATTGATCAGATTAAAAAGTACAATCAACTGAATCTGGTTTATGCCAAAAACAAAACACCACATCCGGAAGAAATAGTTTCGGCAACTCAAAAATTTTGTAACATGAACGGCATTTCATTTCAACAAAAATCGCAATTGAATAATGATGAAATAATAAAAGGACAGGTTTACTTTACCATTCGAGATGCCGATTTGGTTCAGGTTATCAAGTCGTGCCGAAGTCAACATTTTGTGCTGGGAAAAGATGTAGGCGTAATTTCTTACAACGAAACATCAATGAAAGAAATAGTTGGCGGCGGAATAACAGTTATTTCCACCGACTTCGAACTGATGGGGAAAAAGGCTGCCGATTTTGTTCGGAATAAAAAAAGTATTCAGGAACTTTTACCGACTTCTTTAATTGTACGAGAATCCTTGTAATTCACATGTTGTGCTAGTGGTTTAAAATATGCCAATTGCAATCTGCACATATTTCACCATCATCGAAATGGTATGATCAATACCTTTTTTAGTGGCATTCTGTGAAGTACGTCGCCTTCGAGTAGAATTTGTAATGTATTTATGCTGTTTGAGTTAAATGTAGTGTACTGCCTGTTTTAAACGTACCGGTAGAAGATTGAAAACGGATTGTGTTGTAAAAAACGTTGAATGAGTATAAACTGTTTTTATCTTTCGAAATACGCCAAAAATATTCTCAACTTTTTTAACTTTGAAACTGGCTGTTTTAAATTAAACCAAGATAACAGGGATGTGAGATTTTTGTACTACAAGTGGGTTCTGACAAAGGCTGAAGTATGAAACCTAAAAAACAAACAAGAATAATCTTATGAAAAAAGTAAATTTGATCTTCCTATTCATCTTTTCAATTTCTCTTTCGATGCAGGCACAACAAATGTTTCAAAAATATTCGGGACAAGACATTGGCAACCCGAAAATTACAGGCAGTTTTCAATTTAATCCAAAATTGCAACAGTTTACACTTTCTGGTGCAGGATACAACATGTGGTTTGAGCGCGATGAATTTTACCTGGTTTCGCAAGAAGTGCAGGGCGATTTTATTTTGTCTGCCAACCTTAAATTTGTGGGCGAAGGAGTCGATGCACACCGTAAAATTGGTCTAATCATCAGGAATTCGAACAAAGAGAATGCCGTTTATATGGACGGTGCTGTTCATGGCGATGGATTAACATCGTTACAATTCCGCGAAAAAGAAGGTGCAGAAACGCTTGAAAAAGCCTTGGAGAAAAAGGAAATCCCATCGTTTGTTCAACTCGAAAGAAAAGGAAACGAATTTATTTTCAGGATATCAAAAAATGGTCAGCCGTTAATAGAGGTAGGAAAAGTTAATTTGGAAATGGGGCATTCTGTTTTGGCCGGAATGTTTATTTCTTCGCACAATACAGATGTTCTGGAAATGGCTGAATTCTGGAATGTGCGTCTCGAAAAACCGGCTGCCGAAGGAGTCGATGGTTATCAAACTCCGTCGCCAAGTCGCCTTGAGATTTTGAATGTCGAAACCGGAAAACGGGAAGTGATTTACGAAACCGATACACACATTGAGGCACCAAACTGGTCGCGCGATGGAAAATTTCTGATTTACAATTCAGGTGGAAAATTGTATAAATTCAATTTAGAGAGTAAAAAAATAGAAGAAATAAATACGGATTTTGCCAATTCGAACAACAACGATCATGGTATTTCTTTCGATGGAAAAACACTGGCCATCAGTCATCATTTAGAAGAAAACGGGAGTCGGAATTCAATCATTTATACGGTTCCTGTTAATGGCGGAACACCCACAAGAGTAACCCAAAAGGGGCCTTCGTACTGGCACGGTTGGTCGCCCGATGGAAAGTGGCTGACGTATTGCGCCGAAAGAGACGGCGATTATAATGTCTTTAAAATTCCTGTAAAAGGAGGAGACGAAATTCAACTGACCATTGCAAAAGGTTTGGATGATGGGCCGGAATATTCTCCCGATGGGAAATACATTTATTTTAATTCTACGCGCACCGGTTTGATGCAAATCTGGAGAATGAAACCCGACGGAACAGAGCAGGAACAAATCACAAAAGATAATTTTCAAAACTGGTTTGCACATCCAAGTCCCGATGGAAAACAATTGATAATTATTTCGTATTTGCCGATTGTTCCGGCAAGTTCTCATCCGCATAATCAACGAATAATGTTACGTTTGATGCCAACCAAAGACGGCGAGATAAAAACCGCGGCATTTTTATATGGCGGACAAGGAACCATAAATGTTCCTTCGTGGAGTCCCGATTCAGAAAGAGTCGCTTTTGTTTCGTACACCTATTAACAATCACAAATATTTTTAAAACTGATCACCGGATCTTTGCTATTTTTAATAATCGATTTTAAAATTAACCGATAGTATGCGAACAAACTTTTTTTCCCTTTTAGCCTTTGTTCTTTTTTTGGGTAGTTGTAACAACAAACAAAACAATTGGAACCAATATTTAGGTCCCAATAGAAATGCAAAATCAATTGAAACCGGAATTTTTCGTTCGTGGCCAGAAAATGGCCCGACAAAATTGTGGGAAGTTCCTTTAGGATCGGGTTATGGCGGTGCCAGTATTTTTAATGATGAAGTTTTTGTTTTGGATCGGGAAGTGGGCAAAACCGATATTTTACGTTGCCTCGATTTAAACACCGGAGCCGAAAAATGGAACTACAAATACGCCGCTGAAGGCGAATTGCCATTTCCCGGATCACGCGCAGTTCCTACTGTTGATGAACAATTTGTTTGGTCGGTTGGTCCACACGGCCACATGTTTTGTATCGATAAAAAAACTCATCAACCCATTTGGTCACACAATATTTTAAGCGAGTATGATGGAGAGCTTCCCAATTGGGGGATTTCGCAGTCGCCGGTAATTTATAACGATTTGGTGATTGTTGCTCCACAGGGCGAAAAGGCAGGAATCGTGGCTTACAATAAATTCTCCGGAGATTTGGTTTGGCAAACGCGCCGTTTATCCGGATATCATTTTTATGTATCGCCAACGCTGGCAAATTTTGGCGGAGTCGATCAAATAATCATGATCAGTTCGTGCGTGAAAGGAGATGGATTTTCCACTGATGAAGTAGTGGCTTTCGAAGCAAATTCTGGAAAAGAACTCTGGCGTTACGAAGGTTTAAATTCGTTTGCAAGTATTTCTCCGGCTTTGGTAGTAAACAATAAGCAGCTATTTTTAACCGAATGTGCTTATAACGATAATTATGATCCAATTTCGATATTGCTCGAAATTACCAAAGAAGAGGAGGAATTTTCGATCAAGGAACTTTTCAAAAACGAAGAAGTGGGTTGTAAAATGCATCCGGCAGTAGTTTTCGGGGAGCATTTTTATTTGAATAACAATGGTCGACCCAACGAAATGGTATGTTTAAACAGCGAAGGAGAAAATCTTTGGAAAAAAGGTTCTGCCCCAAATTTCGAAATGGGTTCGTTAATTCTGATCGATGGATTGATCATTAATCAGAACGGTAAAAATGGAGATATCCATTTAATAGAACCATCGCCAGCTGGCTATAAAGAATTGGGCAAAGCTTCGTTTTTTACTTCAGACAAATCTCAGGCGTGGTCGCCTTTGGCTTTTAGTCAGGGAAAATTACTTGCTCGCGATATGGAAAAAATGGTTTGCGTTGATCTCAAAAATTAACGAATTTAACAGCCAATTTTAAACATAAATCAATAAAAATGAATAAAATTAAAACATCTATTCTTGTTCTGGCATTAAGTTTCATCACCATTTTTTCGGGTGCTGAAGAATTAAAACTCTGGTTTAGTCAACCGGCTTCAAACTGGAACGAAGCACTTCCGGTGGGGAACGGAAGATTAGGAGCAATGGTTTTTGGAGGTGTTGAAAGCGAGCGTCTTCAATTAAACGAAGAAACCGTTTGGACAAAAGGAGGTATGCCCACAGACAAGGCAGGCGGTTACAAAGCGCTTCCCGAAATCAGAAAATTGCTTTTTGAAGGAAAATATGTGGAAGCACAAAAACTGTGTCAGGAGAAATTGATGGGAAATCGTTTGGCATCGGGTACAAATACTTACCAAACTTTGGGAGACTTGAATATAACATTTCCCGGCATTCAGAATTACAGCAACTATTACCGCGAATTACATTTGGAAAATGCGGTGGTTCAAACCACTTTTATTGCCAACCGCGCCCGGCATACCCGAACCGTTTTTTCTTCGGCAGTCGATCAGGCATTGGTTTTATTGGCAGAATCCGATAAATTAGGAAGGATAAACTGTACGGTGGAATTATCACGGCCTGGCGATTTCGATAAAATTAGTGTTGAAAATGGTTTGATAACCATGATCGGACAGGCAGACAACAATGGCGTGTCTTTTGAAACACGGATTAAAGTGATTTTAAAAGGAGGTGAAATGCGTGTCGACGGATTAAAACTGATCATTTCCGAAGCCGACAAAATGGAACTTCGTTTGGTGGCAGGCACAGATTACAGGAAAGGAAATCCGGCTGAATTATGCGAGAATTATTTGGTTCAGCTTGAAAACAAATCATACGAAAAACTTTTATCCGATCATATTAGAGAATACCAGGGGTATTTTAAACGTGTCGATTTGCAGATTCCTGAATCGGAAGCCGCAGCATTTGCCACCGACGATCGGTTGGATGCACAAAAACGGGGTGTTTACGATCCATCTTTAACTGCGCTGTATTTTCAGTTTGGCCGTTATTTATTAATCAGTTCGTCGCGACCCGGATGTTTGCCGGCCAATTTACAGGGAATTTGGGCCGACGGGTTAAATCCTCCATGGAATGCCGATTATCATGTAAACATCAACATTCAAATGAATTACTGGCCGGCAGAGATTACCAACCTTTCGGAATGTCATTTGCCTTTTCTTGAATACGTTGGCGAGTTGCGCGAAAGTGGCCGGATTACTGCAAAAGAATTGTACGGAGTTGGCGGATTTACAACGCATCATACCAGCGATGCCTGGCATTTTACTACTTCGTTTGGTGCTCCGCAATATGGAATGTGGCCAATGGGTGCTGCATGGGCGTCCACGCATTTTTGGGAACATTATTTATTTACCGAAGATAAAACTTATCTGGCCGAATATGCCTATCCGGTAATGCGTGAAGCTGCTCAGTTTTTGTCTGAACTAATGGTAAAAAATCCTAAAACCGGACTTTGGATTACGGGTCCGTCAATGTCGCCGGAGAATACATTTATAACCCCCAACAACCAAAGAGCAGCTGTAAGTATGGGGCCGGCAATGGATTTGCAAATTGTCAGACATTTATTTAGCAGTTGTATTGCCGCCGCTGATGTACTTGGAATCGACGACAAATTCACAAAAAAACTGGAAAGTCAGCTTGATCATTTAACACCGGTAAAAATTGGATCCGACGGACGAATTTTGGAATGGTCGGCCGAAGAATTACGCGAAGCAGAACCCGGACACCGCCATATTTCTCATTTGTACGGTTTGCATCCGTCAAACGAATACAACTGGAACGACAAACCGGAATACATGAAAGCAGCTTCAAAAGTATTGGAAGAGCGTTTGAAACACGGTGGCGGACACACCGGCTGGAGTCGAGCCTGGATGATTAATTTTTATGCCCGTTTAATGGACAAGGAAAAAATCTGGGAAAACCTGGTTGCACTTTGGGCAAAGTCAACTCAATCTAATATGTTCGACAATCATCCACCGTTTCAAATCGATGGTAATTTTGGCGGAACCGCAGGGATTGCAGAAATGCTCTTGCAGTCGCATGCCGGCGAAGTTACACTTTTGCCTTGTTTGCCCGACCAGCTTCCAACGGGGAAAGTTTCTGGATTAATGGCGCGTGGAGGAACAGAAGTGGAGATGAACTGGGAAGATGGAAAACTGACCGAAGCAACTTTAACATCGAAATTGGGAAATCCGGTGAAAGTTCGTTACGGAGCAAAAGTAATTACGTTCGATTTGGAAAAGGGCGAGTCGGTCAAACTGAACGGAAATATGAAAGAAATAATTGATTAACTTCTTTCATTTGTGCTAGTAGCAACATAAAACATTTGACTAAAAAAGTTTATTGAAATAATTTCAGTAAACTTTTTTATTTGAAAGCATCAGGTAAATGCTTATCCAATCTGCTAAATCAATAACTCATCCGCATTTATTCCATTTCTCATTTACCCATATCTTCAATCACTCAAAATCCATTTTAACACTTTCCCAATTTCCATAGTCTTGTTGTCAGAACTACATTAACGTAAATCTAACAGAACAAAACAACAGGTTTTTTAAACAATGTTTTTCTTATTTTTACTGAACTTAAAATTTAAATCAATTAAACTAAAAACTATGCTTAAATCATCTGTTTTTATACTGCTTTTTTTTGTTGGGATAATTTCTGTTTTTGCGCAGAATAAAAGAGAGTGGGAAGATCCCGCAATTTTTAACATCAACCGCAGAGCGCCTCATGCGTATTTTATACCTTTCGAAAATGAAAGGCTGGCTGCGGATAATAATCCCGGTAAATCGGCTTTTTATCAGTCGTTAAACGGAACCTGGAAATTTAATATTTCAACAAATCCGGCAAGTCGACCGGTTGATTTCTATAAAAATGATTACGATGTGAGCACCTGGTCCGTTATTAAAGTGCCTGCAAACTGGGAGCGTCAGGGATTTGATACTGCAATTTATGTGAATACAACTTATCCTTTTTGGATCATCGAAGGTAAACGGCCAAATCCGCCGGAAATTCCCAATGCATACAATCCGGTTGGAAGCTATAAACGTAATTTTA